>JAQWCF010000016.1 GCA_028706105.1 Candidatus Margulisiibacteriota bacterium | reverse complement strand
AAAAGAACATTTTTCCCTTGATCACGAAAATACTCAGCAATCGCTGTTCCAACTAATGCTCCTTTTAATCTAATCAGTGGTGGCTTATCAGAAGTAGCAACTATTACAACGGAGCGCTTTAGTCCCTCTACGCCCAAAGACTCTTCCAAAAAGTCTCTAACTTCACGACCTCTTTCCCCAATCAGTGCAATAACAGAGACATCAGCAGTGGACTGTCTAGCCATTTGTCCCATAATTGTTGACTTACCAACCCCAGAACCTGCAAAAATACCAATACGTTGCCCCTTACCAAAAGTCAACAAACCATCAATAACCCTGATGCCTGTTTCCAATACCTCTTTTATCCTAGGACGTTTAACTGGATCTGGCGGATTCCTATCCAAAGGATACTCCGTCTCAAAAGATAATTCACCAAACCCATCAATGGGATCACCCAATCCATCAAGAACTCTTCCCAAAAGACCTTGGCCTACCTTTACCATCAAAGGTTTTCCCGTAGAATAAACCAAGCTACCAGGACCTATGCCTTCTATTGGTCCAAAAGGCATTAACAATACTCGGCTTTCTTTAAATCCAACGACTTCAGCTCTTAATTCGTTTTCTGCAGAAACCTGTATTAAACAAACATCGCCAACCCTGGCTCCCTGTAAATAAGCTTCAATAACCAAACCAACAACTTCGACAACTTTGCCTATGACCTTGTGCAAAGGCTCCATCTTTTCTATTTTTTTGATATATTGGGAAAACTTTACTGATTTATTATTCGTCATCGTCTGTAAGGAAGTCAAAAGAATTGATATCAAGATCGTCATCAAGAGACAAAAGGTCATCACCATTGCCAAAAAGGTCATTGTCAGAAGCTAATGTGTCGCTCTTCACAGCGAGAATATCAGGGACAATATTCTCGCTTTTCTTTTGAATGTCTGCCCCCTGTATGCTTTGGATTAAATCCTTAATACTCTGCATCTTCGATTCTATTCTAGAATCAATAACCCCAAAGTTAGCTTCGATAAGGCACCCACCCTGCGAAACATCAGAATCCCCCACTATAGTACATTCTTTTATTGACATAAACTCCGACAGTAACTTGGTCTTGTTATCCTCTAAATGCTGAACATTTTCAGGATTGACTTTTATTGTAAGACCATGACCACTAGTAACTGGTAATAACGCTTCTCTAACAACTTCAATCATAATGTTCTTGTCTATATCTATAGATCGTGACAAGAGTTTTTTTACAATTACATCTAGCAAACTAATTAAGTATGGTTCTGTATTAACTAATATTTCTTTTTTATATTCATCGAGCTCTTTAAACTTATCAATTAAGTCATACAAAGCTTCCTCGTATGCTTTCCTGGCTTTGTCATGATCTATCCTTCCCTCTGCATCACCTTTGACTATCCCATCATCATAACCCTTTTTTTTGCCATCAGAATATCCTTTATCAGAAGCTTCTTTTATTGCCTTTTCTTTAGCTGCAGCTATATCAGAAAATAATAATTTTTTTTCATTATCAAGCTCTGTAAGCTTCTGTTCTAACTCTTTTTCTTTGTTTTTAATTAAGATTTTCTCATTTTCTAATTGCAAAAGACAAGACTCGGATTCCTTCATTAATTCTTGCTTCAATAGTTTTATTTCCTCTTCAATCTTATCTTTTGGTATTGATAAATTAAGCTGAAATTTCTGAGAAGTTGACTTTAAAATTGAATTACAAGAAGTTTCTTTGCCATATCTTATTTGGTTTTTTTTTATTAAAGACATTTTATACCTTTATTTCTTGTTTTATATGTGCCTTAACTTTTTCAATAAATTCTTTTTTAACTTTGGCCTCCACGCCTTCTAATATTGCCGTCTTTTGAAAATCCTTAATTAAATTAACTCCACTTTCCATTAACAACTGCTTTAAAAGTTTTTGAGTTTCTTCATTAAAAAAGGTGATTAAAAAAACCTGAAAAATAGGTTTTTCTTGTTTTAAAACAAAAACTACTGATTCCAAGGGAGCTTTAGCTAAAAAAATATCTCCATCTAATTCTAAGATATTTTCTTCTTTTATCTCAGCTATAAACTCTTCTTCTTCCTCAATATCTAACAACTCTTCGTCTTTCAGAATGTTATCTAAAACAAAGGCATCTATGTCATCAGGCAAAGGAATTTGTCCTACAAAAGGCAACACTTCCTCTTGGACCTTTTCAAAAACATCGTTCGGCAACTTACGCAAAATACTATCAGAAAAAACTTCTCCTAGCATTGAGAAAACAATTATTGCTTTTTGTTTATTTTTAAACATCATCGTTCCTCATCCATTTAGTAATTTTCTTAATTACCATCTCTTCATTATTATTAACAAAAGACCTAAATTTTTCCAAAGAAAAATCAATATCCTCTTCTCTCGACTCCAACTCAACAATGGAATTATCATCTAACTCGTCACTATCGTTGACTTCCTCAGTTTCTTTATTTGATAAAGCATAAACAACAAAAATAACAACAGCTGAGGACAATGCCAAAAACCCAAAAATCAAAAAAATCCACGTATTATTCTTCTGCTTCTTCCCTCCGCTACCATAACTTCCCTCTAATCTATTGATAAACTCTTCCTTTCCCTTGTTAATATCTATATCTTTAGTTGCTTCAATATTAACGAAAGGCATTAGCTCAATAACAATGCTATCTCTTCCAGAAACATAATCAACTACAGATGCAACTAGCTGAAAAGTGCTTGCTTTTACTTCCTGATTAAAATTAAGAGAAACATTTGTGTTGTCTAAAATAATAGCAATGTTTATCTTACCTATTTCAAATGGGGAACTTTCTTTAGCTGATTCAGTTAAAATAACCGTTGTATATACCATAAAGCTACCTTCTGGATATAATTTTTTCAAAACATCCTTCACTTTTGATGTATAAGTTATTTCATAATTGTCTTTTAATTCTTTTTTAAATTTTAGCAACAATTCTAATGGAGATTCCTCATCAGAAGCAGAAACTCTTAGCATTTTAATGAAATCATCAAATTGTTTGGATATTATATTTTTCTTTAATTTGTCACTTAAAATTTCTCCTTTATTATCAATAACTGCTACATTTTCTGGTGTAAGGTTCTCAACTGAACTCGCAACCAAATGCATGATACCTTTAACTTGTTCATCAGTTACTATCGCCCCATCCCTAATATTTAAAATAACAGAAGTAGAACCTGCAACTTTTTCGCCAAATAATGTTTTCTCTGGCATAACAATTTGCACTCTTGCACTATTAATGTTTTCCATGGTGGAAATTATCCTTGATAGCTCACCACTGATTGCGCGAATATATTTAATCCTTCTATCATAATCAGTTGCACCAAGTCCCGCAGCTTCATCAAAAATCTCAAAACCTACAATGCCTCCCTCAGGCAAACCAAGTTCTGCCATTTTCAACTTAACCTGATCTGCATATTCCTTTGGAACTAAAACATTGAGAACACGACCATCCCTAACTGATTCAAAGGGAATATTTTCATAACTAAGAACTTTTCTGATCTGTGCAGCATCCATTGGCGTAATCGATTCAAATACTTTAACGAATTTGTAAGATTTATTAACGATCGACTTCTTGCCGTCTTCTTGCTTAATATTTTTAGTTGAACTATAACGAACGAAAAACCCAATACCTATTAAAATAAATAAAAGCACAACAAAGACAGCAATGCCAATTTGTACCCATCTATTATAAAGAAAACCTGTTTTTGAGGTTGTTACACCTTCATAGCTTCCATCTTCTTCAACGGAGGTTTCATCAATTTCTTTTTCATTAACATCTACCATAACTTACTATTATACAGCCATTTGCAGAATTTCTTTAGTAGTTTGAACTGCAGAATTGATAACTGTCATAGCAAGACTTATCGCGACGGTAGCTTTTTCCATCTGAATAATAACCTCTTCAAGTGGAACGTTGCCATTAACATACTCTTGAACCAAAGCATCTGCCTTGATTTCTTGTTCACTTATTCTATTTAAACCCTCAACTGCTTTTTCTAAAGCTAACTGAAATAAATTATCAGTTAAGACAATATCCTCATTCGTTTTGTTTTTTATTGTATAAATATTATAAAGTCCTTCAACTTTACCAACACCCATACCATTCACAATATTAACTTCACCAGCCATAATTACTTCCCTATATTCATTATTGTTTGAGCAACTTGCTTTGCTGAACTAAAAATAGCAGCATTAGCCTCATACATTCTTCTAGCAACAGCCATATCAGACATCTCTTGAGAAAGAGAGTATCCAGATACAGAAACAAATCCATCCGCATCTGCCATTGGGTTGCTAGGATCATAAATCTTCTGTACAGATTGTTGATCACTATTAACTTCCGAAACAAAAGGTTCATTAGTACCGGGCATTGTTCGCACTACTACTGACTTTCTTTTGTAAGCACTACCATCACTAGCTTTATAAGTGTTCATGTTAGCAATATTCTCTGCTATTGCCTGTAGTTTTTGTTGTTGTACTATCATCCCAGAACTACTAACTCCCATAACATTAAATACATCCGCATAAACAAAGACAGATAAGCATAAAATTAAAAAAAAATTACGCATAACTAGCCTCCTTTGCCAAGAGTTACGACTTTCTTCATTGTCTTCAATTTAGTGGAAAGCAAATTCGCATAGGAGGTAAGTTTTAAATTATTTTCTGCATATTTAGTCATTTCTTGATCCATTAATGCTTCTTTATTGCCTAGCTTAATTTTTGCCTTATCTAATGCAGAATCAAAGTCTAATTTCTGAAAATTACCAGACTCAATATTAGCAATATTTGTCGCTATTTGTTTCTGTCGTACAGAGGAAGCTTTAACAGCTTTTTCCAAGCTATCAAATGATTGTCCATATACAATACCATTTAAGTCAACCATCTTATCCCCCATTTTCCCCAAATTAACTGTTTATGTATTTACTTTGTTTTATGCCCCCCAAACAAATAAACCATATTTAGTATATTAGCGTTAAATCGACCATTTCCTACCCATCTTGTAAGAAAGATTTCTTTTTAATTTTTCTAATACTTTCATGTGAAGTCTACTGATTTTACTTTTGGACATTTGCATAATTTTAGCGATTTCCATTTGATTTTTATTTTCATAGTAATACAATTTCAAAAGTTGCTGTTCTTCTGATGCTAATTTCTGAATAGAATCATGCAGATTAATTCTTTCATTGGAGCGTTCAATTCTACCAATAATTTCGTCACCTACATCTTGCCGTTGAAGTGCTGTCGAAATATTCTCGATATTTTCTAATGACAATAAATAAATAATTGCGGAACTATTTAAAGCCTGATACAAAGAACTATCAGGATCACTGACTGCTTCGCCCGTTTCCTCATTGCTGTCTGCCATATCCTTAGCCAATTCCATAATTCTTTCTTTAATTTTTTCTTTGTCTACTTTCTTAGAATAACCAGGATTCTTAGTTTTCCATTCTTTTCTAATGTTATCTAGAATCTCTCCTCGAATTCTATACGTAGCATAAGTTCTAAACATCGCTCCTTTTTCATTATTAAAGTTCTTCCAGGCCTTCATCAGCCCTTCCCACCCATAACTAACTAAATCATCAAATTCCATTCCAGGTGGCAAGCTACCTCCAGAGAAAATCCCAGCAGCTATTGTTTTAATTAAATTAATAAATTCGTCTTTTTTATCGTCAGGTATAGCCTCTACTCTAGTCTCTGCCTCTGTAGCTCGATATACAGGATTAACCTCAACTATTTTTATTTCATCACTCATCAACTATTCTCCCAAACCTAAATCTATAGTTCCATTTTCTACCATTTGTTGCGCAACTTGTTGTCTAAAAATATCATCAACAAGCATTTTAGAAATATCATTAGAAAACATACCCCGAAAAAGATTTTCTTCATCATCTTCTTCAGTTTGAAAAATATCTCCTAAAGACACTTTATTCATAAAAACTTTATCAACAAACATTTTTGCAAATTCTTGTTTAATCTCTGCTTCTTGTTCAGCAGTAGGATTTTGGAACTTACTAACATCTATTATACTGGAATTCCCCACAAATGTTAAAGGGTTAACCGACATTAGATAACCTCTATTTCAGCAGTGATAGCTCCTGATGCCTTAATCGCCTGTAATATAGAGATCATTGTTGATGGTTTAGCACCTAAAGCATTAAGTGATTTAACTAAGTCAGATAAGGTGTCACCATTCTGCACAACCTTAAAATTTGTCTTTGCTTCTGAGACATTGATGTTCACTACATCGTAAATATCTCTATCTATTTTAATATTTATATCCCCATAATTTATTGCGACTGGTGCAATCCTCACCTTTTCTCCGATTACAATCGCTCCAGTTCTTTCACTGATTACTATTTTTGCTGAGATATCTGGCTCCACAGGTACGTCCATTAATTTTGCGATAAAATCAACCATATCTTTTTTATGTTCTGGCGTTAACCTAACCTTAACCGCAGCAGGGTCTGTTTTCTCACAATAAGCTAAACCAGATTCTTCTATCGCTAGACCTATCCTAGCTGCAGTAATAAAATCTGGTTTCTTTAAATTTAATACTAGATACTGCTCATTAGCTAATTTAATTGGCACTTCTTTTTCTACAATACCACCATCAGAAATAATTCCTCGATTAGATTCATTTTTTTGATATCTAACTTCACCAGATTCCGCGGAAATACCACCAACAACTATATTCCCTTGAGCCGTTATATACGTCTTCGAGTCTGCTCCAACTAAAGGCGTCAATAAAAGGGTGCCTCCTCTTAAAGAAACAGCATCTCCTATTGAAGAAACATTCACATCTATCTTCTGACCATTTCTAGCATAGGGAGGCAATTCAGCTGTAACCATAACTGAAGCCATATTTCTGCCTTGTATATCCCTTTCCTCCGAAGAAAGTCCCATTTTGTTTAATAAATTTTTCATAGATTTTTGTGTTAACATTATTTGTGGCGAATCACCTGTGTTTTTGAGTCCAACAATTAAGCCATAGCCCATTACTAAATTAGGCCTAGCATCCTCCAAATAAATCAATTCTTTCACCCTTGAAGTCATAGCAAATAAAAAAGAAAGAGATAAAAATAAAACTAATGTAACAACTTTTCTCATAATAATACCCCTCTCACTAAAATATCCAATCAAATAATTGAGCGAAAAATCCTTTTTCTTGATCTCGCGAAACATCTCCGTATCCCTTTAACTTAAGAACTACGTTGGAAATTTTGGATGAATCAATAGAATTATCAGCTTGAATATCACTCTGCCTGACAATCCCTTCTAAGGATATTTCTTCTTCCTCATTATTAACAATGATAGTCTTTGAACCTCTAATATAAAACTGGCTACCGTCAGTTTTATAAATTGTAGTGGCTAATGCACCCTTTAATTTACTTGAACGGCCCGTACTTCCACTGCCAGAAAATCTGTTTTCTGCCGAAAAACCAAAACCACCACGATCGTCAGCAGATTTTTGGGCATCTAAATAACTAGCGGCTTGAGACCAAGACAAATCAGCATTACCTTTAATGCCCGTATTTCTACGTAACTGCGTGTCTGCTTTCTGACTTGCCATCTGATATTCATCAATATTAATCAAAAGAATATCACCCACATTTTTTGCCATTATAGGACCATAAGGTGTTGAATTTGCTTCGTTCCATAAGGACCCAGCAAAAAGAAATGAGCCTAAAACCAAAAAGGATAATAACTTTTTCATTCCTCGACCCCCCTAGTTGAACTATTTGCTTATTTTAACTATTTCGTTTGCCTCACCTAGCAGAACCTTTAATGGAGCATATCCGTTTAATTCGCTCTCATCAATCATTCCGTAAGTCATAATAATGATCACATCCCCAGCTTCCGCACAACGAGCAGCAGCTCCATTCAGCGTAATCTCTCCTTGTTTTGTTCCTTTAATAGCATAAGTTACAAACCTTTGGCCATTATTAACATTAACAACATGAACCTGCTCATATTCAGATATATTAGCCTGTTTCAGTAACTCTTCATAGATGGTGATACTACCTTCATAGGCGATATTTTTATCCACTACCTTTGCCCTGTGAATTTTTGACTTTAAAATATTTACTAACATCAGTTAATTATTACCTCCACATTTTTACTACCTACAACCCTTGCATCTAGGATTCTACCAGTCTGCTTATTTAGAACCTTAATTGTACTACCTAAGCTTCCGTTTTTCAACGAAACACCTGGCATTGAAATGTGAACACTTCCACTGTTGGCATTTATCATACATTCATCTTGCATTTTGATAATATCCACTACTTTAACATCTCTGTTATAAAAAATGTTACCACTTTTTTTATAAAAAACACTTTCTTTACCAATAAGCTTATTAATGTCTAAAATTATCCCATTACTATAATCTTTAATTGGCTTCCATCCCATTAGCACGTCTTGACTGGTAATAACTTTACCTTTTTTAATTGGCTCATTAACAACTGGAACTAAAATCTTAATATCTAAATAAAATGGCACTTTTTTAGCCAGCAAAAAATTATCTCCTAACAAACCAAGTTCATTATAGCCTTGCACATATTTCTCGGGAAAAGCTAAATCACCTTTTGGAATTTCACCTATATTCACAGAAAAAGTAACCGACGAGCTAATATATGAAAAATAATTATCAATACGTAAAATTAGTTCGTCTTTACGTGCATCCACTGAAAACGCTAAGGTAGAAAATAATAAACCGAAAAATATTAACCTAAGATCTAGCAATTTCTGAAGCTGATTTAAGCATATTTTCGCCTGATTGAATGGCTTTAGAAATAACATCGAATGCTCTCTGCGTTATAAGCATCTCCATCATGGAGCCAATAATGTCAACATTACTAGATTCTATGGCAAACTGAGAGATTGTCCCTAAATTATCCTCACCTGCGTTCCCAACCATGGCCTCACCAGAAGCAACCGTCTGCTTATATAAATTATTTCCCGTACTTTCTAGTCCAGCCGGATTAACAAATTTTGCTAAAGTTATTTGACCAACAAATCTTTCCTGTGTCTCTTGGGTAAAAGTGATAAAAACATTTCCATCTGGTGCAACTCTCACTGTTTTAGTTCCCTCAGGAATAATAATTCCTGGCTGTAAAATATTACCATTTGGGTCTACTACCTGTCCCCTGCTATCTAAATTCAAGTTACCAGCTCTTCCATAACCAACTTCGTTATTAGCCAACTGGAATACGAAAAATCCATCACCATTAATTGCCAAATCAAATTCATTGTTAGTTACAGAAATAGTCCCTTGGCTAAAATCCTTAGGTGTTGCAACAATTTTTACACCAGAACCTAGCTCAATGTTTGTTGGTTTATTAAATTCATCCAAACGCTGTACTGCTCTATCTAATACCTGCGGGAAAATGTTTTCCATATCTGTTCTTGTTGACTTATAGCCTATTGTCTTGGAGTTAGAGATGTTATTGGTGATATTAATCATATCTTTTTCCAAGGCAGTCATACCTGTAGCACCAACGTAGAATTGTCTAATCATAAAATACCCCCTTGAAATAAATTTAGCAGCTCTTGAACCATTGAACCATTGAACCAATGAACTAATGAACTAATGAACTAATGAACTAATTAAATATTAGCCTCTTTTATATACTCAGACAATAGAAAACAGAAAAAGTTTCAGTTTATTTATAACTAACGATAACAGGAAACATTTCAACTTCTAATTGATAAATAGCTTCCGGCCCCAATTCCGGAAAGGCGACACATTTCATTCGTTTAATTTTATCAGCTAAATAGGCTCCTGCACCACCAATTGTAGAAAAATATATAGCATGATTGTCCTTAATTGACTGCTTAACTTCTGCAGAACGATTACCTTTGCCAATCATTACTTTCAATCCTTTTTCTAACAAAGCAGGCGTGTATCTGTCCATCCTTGAGCTTGTTGTAGGTCCAGCCGAGCCACAAACAACACCCTCCCTTGCTGGAGTTGGCCCCATGTAATAAATCGCTGCTCCACTAAGCGTAAACGGTAGAAGCTCTGCTTTATTGATTAGCTCGATAAGTTTACTGTGAGTGTTGTCTCTAGCGGAATAAATAGTACCAGACAAATAAGCCAATTCTCCCATTTTTAGGTTGTCTATATCCTCTTTGGTTAAGGGCAAGAATAGCTCTTTCATTTTATAACTTAACCACACAGTGTCTTGTACTATGACAACCAACATTCAAAGCTACTGGCATAGAAGCAATGTGACAAGGAGCTATCTCGATAAAAACATCCATCGCTGTTAATTTTCCACCAAATCCACCAACACCAATACCTAGCGAATTAACTTCTGCTAAAATCTTCTTTTCTAAAGACGCATATCTCTGTATTGAGTTGCGTTCTCCAATCTTCCTAAAAAGAGCTTTTTTAGCCAAAACCGCACTTTTCTCCATGTCACCGCCAATACCTATTCCTAATAAAAGTGGAGGGCAACAATTAGCACCTTTTTCTTTTATCCTTGCAACAACTTTCTCGATAATTCCTTGTTCTCCATCAGCTGGGTCTAGCATCCATAAAGCAGAAGCATTTTCGCTTCCTCCACCCTTAGCCATGACTTGTAATTCAAAAACATCACCATCAACCAGCTCCACATAAACGATTGCTGGGGTGTTGTCGCCAGTATTTATTCTCTCTAGCGGATCTTGAACAACCGACTTTCGCAAAAAACTGTCTTGATAACCTTTTTTTACAGCTAAATTAATTAACTCTTCCAAGTTTTTTTCTAATTTAACTTCAATCCCAATTTTTGCAAAAACAATTACTATTCCAGTATCCTGGCATAAAGCTATTTTTTTATTATCTGCTATCTTGGAATTTTCAATTAATATATTTAAAAAGTCTTTTTCTGTAGACTCAACTTTAGCTTTTTTAAAAAAATTTAAAATATTTAAATCAATTAAAAAATTAATCTCTGAAACTTTTTTAGAAACAACCTCGATTATTGTACCTGAATCAATAAATCTCATTTTTACATATTGTGACAGATAGCGTCAGAGAACTCAGAAGTAGACAATTCGGTAGCACCATCCATAAGTCTAGCAAGATCGTAGGTAACTTTCTTGGATGAAATAGTCTTCTCCATAGCATCTATTATTAACTTGCCAGCTTCTTGCCAACCGAGATGTTCTAACATCATTACTGCAGACAAAATCAAAGAGGAGGGATTAACTTTATCAAGATTTGCATATTTAGGAGCAGTCCCATGCGTAGCTTCAAACAAAGCAACTCCTGTCGAATAATTAATATTTGCACCTGGCGCAATTCCAATCCCACCAACACAGGCAGCTAAAGCATCTGAAATATAATCTCCATTAAGATTTAATGTCGCAATCACAGCATATTCCTCTGGTCTTAACAGTATCTGTTGCAGAAAAGCATCGGCAATAACGTCTTTAATAATCATTTCTTTACCATTATTAGGATTCTTCATTTTCATCCAAGGACCGCCATCGATTAACTCAGCGCCAAATTCTTCTTTAGCTACTTGATAACCCCAGTCTCTGAAAGCTCCTTCTGTAAACTTCATAATATTTCCTTTATGAACCAAAGTCACAGAGCTTCTGTCTTGTTCAATTGCATAGCTGATAGCAGCTCTAACAAGTCTGGAGGTCCCCTCTTTAGACACAGGCTTAATCCCAATACCAGATGATTCAGGAAATCTAATCTTAGTTACCTTCATTTCCTTTTGAAGAAAATCAATAATTTTCTTAACTTCTGGCGTTCCACTTGCCCATTCTATTCCAGCATAGATATCTTCGGTATTTTCTCTAAAAATAACCATATCAGTTAGCTCTGGCCTCTTTAAGGGAGAAGGTACTCCTTGAAAATATCTAACTGGTCTTAAACAAACATATAAATCTAAAACTTGTCTAAGTGTTACATTCAAGCTTCTTATCCCACCACCAACTGGCGTAGTAAGAGGTCCTTTAATAGCAACAATATATTCTGATATTTTATTAAGCGTATCTTCTGGAAGCCACTCGCCTGTTTTTTGTAAAGCCTTCTCTCCAGCAAATATTTCTAGCCATTCTATTTTTTTATCTATTTTTGCACAGGCAAAATCAACAACCTTCTTCATTGCTAAGGTTATGTCAGCACCGATGCCATCACCTTCGATATACGGAATAATAACTTCGTCTGGAACAAGGAGTTTTGAATCTTTTACTACTATCTTTTCAGCCATTTACTTGTTTTTCTCTAATTCCTCAATAGTATTTCCTAAGTTGTTAATATTATCTCCATAAGCTTTCCAGTCACCTTGCTTAATTGATTTTTCTGCTTTCTGATAATAACCCTTAGCTCTAGATATCAATTCGTTTATTGAAGCTTTTTGTGGTTTCTCGCCACCTATTTTAAGTCCCTTAACTGCTGTCGGTGTTTCCAGTTTTAAAACTGTTGCCAATGCCTCTTCAAAGGTAGCCTCCATTGATAAACTGTTTTTATAAGCCACTATAATCCTTTTTAACTCTGGAAACTTAGATTGGGTCGCTTGCAAATAAATAGGTTCCACATATAAAAAGGAAGTTCCTATTGGGATAACCAATAAATTACCTCGAATAACTCTAGTTCCTAGTTGTCCCCACAAAGTAAGTTGTTGAGAGATCTCAGTATCTTGGTCTATTCTAGACTCAATCTGCATTGGTCCATAAATAAGCTGTTCTTTAGGCAAATTATAAACTGTTAAGTTTCCATAATTCTCAGGGTCACAATTTGCGCTCATCCAACCAATCATGTTATTTTTCTTAGCTGGGGTAAATGGAAGCATTAGTCGAAAAGTAAGAGTATCATCCTCTGGCAGCTTCATGTTTATATAGTATGGCTCAACGGGCCTTGTATCGTTTTCATACGTTTCATTAGGTATTACCCATAGATCTTCTTGGTTATAAAAAACTTGTGGTTCTGTCATATGGTATGAAGCATACATTTTTGCTTGGACTGAAAACAAGTCACAAGGATAACGAAAATGAGCAATAAATTCTTTGCCTAATTCACTAACAGGCTTAAATAAATCTGGAAATATTTTACTATACGCCATAATTACTGGCTCTTTATCAACTATATAGAAATCGGTTTGACCAGTATAAGCATTTATAATAACTTTTACTGAGTTTCTTATGTAATTGTATTGACCATAAAATGGATTCGAATATGGATATTTATCAGAGATAGTATAAGCATCCAAGAACCAATATAATTGACCATTAACAACAACAGCATATGGGTCCTTATCATAAACTAGAAAAGGAGCTATTTTTCTAACCCTAGTCATAATATTTCTGTCAAAAATAACCTTACTCTCCGGCTTGATGTATTCAGAAATAAGAATCTTCAAATCATTAAATTTGATTGCAAAAACTAGCTTCTTCCAAAAACTATCTAATTTTATTCCTTTATCACTTTTATAATCAGTATATTGATTGCTCTCACCTGCTGGATAATCAAATTCTTTGGCTGTTGTGTTTGTTATAATATATTTATTGGTAGATTCTCCAAAATAAATTGAAAGATTTTTCATCTCTAAGTCTATATTAGACTTGTGGGGAATATCATAAACGTAAAATTCAGGTAATCCTTCTCTAGAAATCTTATTTACTGGCATCATTACCAACCCATAACCATGAGTATAGGTAAGTTTCTGATTTATCCAGTTTTGTGCTCTTACTGGCAATTTATCGGCATCAAGTTCTCTCGCTGAGAGCATCACCTGCTGATATTTTCCATTTATCCAATACCTATCAACATCTACGTCATTAAAGTCATAATAAAGCCTAATTTCTTGTAATTGAGATAAAGTTTTAAGCAACGGTCGAGTATCCCACAATCTAACATTATCTATAGTATCTACATTATTTTTAAGATCTTGAGCTGAAAGGTTCTCTGCTATATTTATATCTCTCTCATATATTTTATCTAAGCCATAAGCTTTCCTAGTGTAATCAATACTATATTGAATAAAAGGTCTTTCTTTTTCTATTTCATTTGGCTTTACTATAAACTGGCTCATTAACGAAGGATAGAAACCTCGCATAAACATATAAACTACAAAAAGGACAACAACTGCAACAACAGGCAGAACAACAGCCTGCCTAAAGATATTAACTAAAAATAAAACAGCTACAACTATTGCCAACAGAAGCGACAGCTTTAATCCAAGCAAGCTTGCATGAACATCAGTATAGCCAGCGCCATAGACAATGCCTGAAGGAGAAAAAAGCATATCATACATACTTAACTGATAACCCCAAGCAATTAATCCAAATAAACAAGCTAACAAAAAGCTTGTGTGAATTCTTACTCCAGAATGTACCTTTAAACTAAGACCTTTTAAGGAAAAAGCTTTATAGTGAGCATAAATAAGACCTACGGCTACCATAATTGAAACTAAAATGCTTAATAACCAATTTTTGATTATTAACAGAAGTGGATAAGAAAAAAAGTAAAACCCAACATCTTTATGAAAAATAGGATCAGCCGAACCAAAAGATTGTTGGCTTAAATATAACAATATTTTATCCCATTGAATAAACCAAAGAGAGCTAACCAACATACCAATCACTAATGAAATAATAATTGGCAACCAACCAACAATGCTTAGCTTACCTACTACAGAAAAAATATTAACTTGTGAGAAAATATCAAACTTCTTGTTTTCAGAAGTTACTACCTCTGGTGCCTTAAGCATTCTCTTTCGAATAATTAAAGCAAGCTTAATGTTAATAAAAATTACAACAGCTGCTATTAAGGATAAGGCCAAAAAGACAGACCATTTACAGACTAGCATTTTAATAAATACATTTTGATAACCTAAATCCAATTGCCACAAATATTCAGGATAAAGATTAATAAGCCCCTTAAGCATCGGAACACCTAAGAAAAATACAGCTAACGCAACATAAACATAAATAATAGTCATCTTATCTTATAGTATAGAATACTCACGGCAATAATCAAACTTATTTTATTATAATTATCTTTAATCCTACCAATAAACTTTCAATAATAAGTTCTACTAATAAGTAATATTCGTACTTAATCTGACTTTTTTCTAAACCCTCATAATACCGAATCTTCTTATCTTGCTCAACAATAGCAGGTGGATAGTTATTATTAAGAAGCATAGCTTGTAATAACAGTCTTCCAATTCTACCATTTCCATCACCAAACGGATGAATTTGTTCAAATCTACTATGAATCCCAGCACAGTGATTTAAAAAGTCATCAGGCTTCTTGTTAATATCAGAAACAAGTTCTTCAATTAATATTGGCACTTTCATATAATTAGCCGTAACAGTACGAGAACCAACAATTCTAACCGGATGGTTTCTATAACAACCAGCATCCTCTAAAATTCCATTCATTAATATAGCGTGCAACTTCAAGATAAACTTTTCATCTAAAGCAAACGTTTTATCGGATATCTGTTTTAATAAAAAATTCCAAGCTGTTTGGTGATTTTTTGCTTCTAATTGTTCAATTAAACTCTTATTTACTGTTTGGTTTTCAAACAAAACAACCTGAGTTTCCCTCATTGTAAGAGTACTACCTTCTATTTTATCTGTATGATAGGTAAGAGCTAACACTAAAGAATCTCTAATGTCTTTTTGTTTATTAATAACTCCTAAAAAATTATTCTTTCTTCTCGCGTCCTCAATTAAGTTTATTCTGGCATCATTTATAGATACAGATGAACTTTCTCCAAAAATATTTATATATTCTTCATGTATATATTTTTGTTTCGATTTACGTGGTACGGACTTACCATGCAACCAACTGTTCATCGTTGGAAAACTAACACCAAACTTATCAGCAAGCTGTTGCTGAGTTAGGCCTAGGTATTCTTGTAATAGTTTAAGTTTTTGTGAATAATTCATAATCGTCTATTATACCAAGCTTTATAAAGAATTGAAATATTAAAAACTTTATAAAGTTACAAGATTAGCTTTTCATAAAATCTAGTTTTTCTTTTTAGGTTTTTTGGGCTTAGGCAAAGGCAATTCGTTTGCCGTAATACGAACCAGCTCACTTAACCATTCCCTATCTTCTAATCTATCGCCTATCAAAAAATAATTTTTAGACCCAATATAAGGAGGTTCTTCTATTACTTCTTCCAAATACTCTCTTCCAGCCACAGTGGGCTTAATAAACAATTGATTATCACAAACAAGCGCTACGACTTTTTCATCACAATAAATAGCATATTCGCCAAACATCTTACGAAAAAAGACGTTGTTGGTATCAGCTAGCTGTTCTTCTAAATATTGAATAAAATCAGAATCAGTGACCATGAAAAAACTAAATTAACGATTCAGTTTCGTTAAAACCATACATGACATTCATATTCTGTATAGCCTGACCAGAGGCTCCTTTGGTAAGATTATCAATCACACTAACCATAATAAAGCTATTCTCTTTGGTGCCCTTATATAATTTAAATACACATTTATTAGTCCAAGCCACATCAGAGATTTTCGGATCGCCTTCTTTTAAAAATATAGCAAAGGGTTCGCCCTTATAAAAATTATCTAAAATAGTCTGAAGTTCTTCTAGTGAACTTTTAGATTTAAAATAAATCGTAGAAAGGATACCACGATCTATTGGTAATAAATGAGGAGTAAACTCGATTGTCGCATCTAAATAAGTTTCTATCTCTATCTGATGACGGTGACTACTTATTCCATATGCCTTAAAATCTTCTAATTCCACAAACTTCTTCATCTGTGCTTCAACTTTAACGCCTGCACCGGACACTCCACTCTTAGAATCTGAAATAATATCAAAAACTTTATCCTTAATAGGAAGCATTGGTAATAAGACGGAAGTCACATAACAACCCGGATTACCTATAAGGTTAGCCTTAGCAACCTCCTCACGATAAACCTCTGTTAATCCATACACTGCTTCTTTGCACAGCTCAGGATGAGAGTGTTTTGGGTACTTCTTTTCATATACTGATGGGTCAGCAAAACGAAAATCAGCACTAAGGTCTACAACTTTAATATTATTAGCTAATAGTTCAGCTGCAAACTGCATAGAAGTTCCATGCGGTGTTGCCAGAAAAACTAAATCAATTTTGAGTAATTTCATCTTTTCTACAGAATACTCTTCTAACACTAATTCGCTATCCAGTGTTGGGTATAAACTCTTTATAGAAATACCAGTTTGGCTAGTAGACGTAATACATACTACTTTCGCCTGCTTGTGTTTAGAAAGCAGTCTAATAAGCTCTGAACCTGTGTAACCTGTTGCTCCAACTATTGCGATGTTTTTCATGCTGTAGATTATATCACAGCCCCTAAATCCCCTAAAGGGGACTTCTTTATTAATAACTCAAAAAATCTTTCTTGTTAGCTAGGCTAACTTTCACCCTTCCAACTCAGCAACGCTGAGCCACCTTCCCTTAAAAAGGGAAGGATTATTTCAAAACCTCATTTCATTAAATCTTAGATATTCACTTCCGCACGGTCCCTTCAGTGCAATTAATGGAGTGAATAAATTCAAAAAATATATAAAGTCAGAATATCTACAATTTTATACTTGTGCGAGTGCTCCGGGACAAAAAACCCAACTAAACAAAAAAAAGTCTCCACTGGGTTATTCCTTTATGTTACTTAAATAAATCCGAATGCGTTCCAGTTCTTTCAAATATAATTGTTTGTTTATCTATTTTATATACTAATAGCCAATCTGGCTCTATATGACATTCTCTTCGTCCTTCAAAATCACCCATAAGTTTATGATCTTTGTGCTTTGTTTCTAAAAGTTCTTGATTTTGTAGTTGAGTAATAATTGTTTTTATTTTACTTACATTGCGCTTTCGTTTCTCAATCATAAACTTAAAGTCTTTCTTAAATTTTCCTGTAAAAAAAGGTTTTAACACTTATATTCCCATTTCTTCAAAAAACTCATCTACGCTATTATATTCAGTTAAGTCCTCTCCCTTATCGGTTCTCTCAAAAACTTCTAATGTTTCTTTGTTAGGTATTTTCACATCAAAAGGCAATCCTTTATTTAATAATATTTGTCTATAGAATAATGCGACTGCTTGAGTAGTTGTAAGTCCAAGAGCTTTTATAACCCTTTCAGCTTGAAACTTTAATTCTGGTTCAATTCTGGTTTTAATATAAGCATCTTTATGTTTTGTTTTTACTTTTGGACTCATATAAATCACTTCCTTTTAATATCATATTAATATAATACCACAAGTGTGGTATTTAAAACATTCTTTTATAGAAATATAACCTCTAGTTAGCAAGACTAACTTGGCTTTTTTAAAAGTAAATTTTTTGATTCTTTCACCTCTCCCAGCAGAAGAGGCCAAAAACTTCTAAAAAAATGAACTTACTGCTGACCCTCTCCAAAACCTCACCAGCTAAATTTACGTTCAACTTCATATTTATTTAATGTATAGCTACCTCTCCTGGCAGAGAGGTTTAGTTATTGTGTTTATTCTTGCTAAATTAGATTTGGAGAGGGTGACGGCAATATTCTTTGTGAGTAGTTCTTGATTACTTGCGTCGGGTGAGGGTAATGACGTCGAAATATCTACAATTTTATACTTGTGCTGAGCTTGTCGAAGTATTTGTGCGAGATGCTCTGGGACAATTTAAAATTCACACTTATATTTGGGCCATTGATTATATCCAAACTCAGGGTTATTAGATTTATACTGTAAAATTAATTCTACTTCTTTATTGTTTACTTCTTGGTTAGTAGCAATATTTGATTCCCAAAGAATTTCTTTTTTAATGATAAAATTCTTCCTATCTTCTCTGGTAAAATCTTTTTCTATTAATTCATCTGAGGCACTTCCAAAGTAATTAATGCTATCAGTTAAATCTTTTCCAATATAGATCTTATTATTTGGATATGTGATTTTGTATATTACTTTCCAACCTATCATTATTTATTAATCCTATTTGATTTATCTTTATTTGAATAGTATTCAAAATCAAAGTAATGTCGTTTATTAAGTTCCCAAATTTGTCCTATTATTCCTTTTTCACATTTATCAACTGGAATAGCTTTACTCCCATTTAATTCTTTTAAAGAACCAAAATATATTGAAAAAGACTTGTGGTCAAATTGTATAGCCATCCAATAAGCTGAAGCATTATATTTTTCTTCAGCAGACAGTGCATTATTATATGCTTTTGAGCCTAGATTGTATCTGGTATTGAGCTTGCCGTTTTTTTGATATTTATTTCTAGCTTTTACGCTTACTATATATTTTATTCCATCTTTTTCACATTCAATATCAGCAAATTTTTCGTTCATTAGATTGTCATTTAAATTTCTAATTCTGTCGAATTTCTTATCAACTAATGCCTTTATCGCAAATAGTTCACCCAATTCTCCAAGAGATTTTTTTCTAGCTGCTTCTTTTATGTTTTCTATGCCCATATTTATAAATTATCATTGTTTAAGCTTCATTGCAATTTTTCTATATTTATATTGAGTGCGGAATCTGAGCAAGATGACTTTGTAGTAATTTTAGGAGCATGCCCACATACGCATAAGAGCAAAATAATTTTCCAGACAGCCAATGGGTGCGATAAAAATTACCCAAAAGTCACGCAGTGAATTGGAGCACTCTTGATTTTTTGCTTCGGTTTTTATCAAGAAAAAATGAAGAATAAACACTTAACATAAAAGAATCTAAAAGTTCATTTTTAATAAAGCCAAGTTAGTGTAACTAACAGAATTAAGAGAATAGATTCCCGCCTACGCGGGAATGACACAACAGTCACAGAAATGACAATGACAAAATAAAACATAATAAAGAGATAAAAACGACTATTGACATACTTCTTGTACGTTTGTACAATAAACTTATGAACATCAAAAAAGCCCTAGAAAAATTAAAAGATTTCTACAAAAAAAACGATAGACTACCAAGCCTTGGTGAAATAGCTAAGCTATTTAATTATTCATCTCGTAATTCTGCAGTCTATTTAGTAAACAAATTAATCGAAAATAATATCATCGAAAAAGACCCCTCGACCGGCAAGCTACTCACAACCCCCCTCTTCCATAATAGAATTAAACTATTAGGATCTGTAGCTGCCGGTTTTCCGACTGCGGAAGAAGAAGAGCTACAAGGAACAATCTCCCTAGAAGAGTTTTTGATAGATAAACCAACCGCTACCTTTATGTTAGAAGTAAAAGGTGATTCTATGATAGAAGCAGGAATATTACCCAAAGACATGGTATTGGTAGAAAAAGGCCGTTTAGCAAAAAGTGGAGATATTGTAATAGCAGAAGTCGATGGTGAGTGGACGATGAAGTATCTTCGCAAATCTAAAGGCAAAACTTATCTACAAGCAGCTAATCCCAACTATCCAGACATCCATCCTGAAAAAACTCTCAATATTACTGGCGTTGTTATTAGCACCTGTCGAAAATATGGATAATAGACCCCTAAGTATTATTCATTGGCCACAAGCAATACTACATCTAGATGGTGACAGCTTCTTTGCCTCTGTAGAAAAAGCACTAAACCCTTTATTAAGAGATAAACCGGTCGTCACCGGTCAAGAACGCGGAATAGCCTCTTCCATGAGTTACGAAGCTAAAAAACTTGGGATAACCAGAGGTATGCCTATAAGTAAAATCAAAAGAGACTTTCCAGAATGCATAGTTGTTGCTGGCAATTACGAAGCATATTCCATGTTCGCAACAAAAATCTTCACCATCATGCGACGTTACACTCCAGCAGTTGAAGAATATTCTATAGACGAAGCCTTTGCGGACATAACCGGACTAAGAAAAATGCATAACTGTAGCTACAAAGAGATAGCCATCAAAATGCAAAAAGATATAATGGAAGAACTAAACATCTCTGTCTCGGTAGGAGTAAGCCTCTCTAAAACATTAGCTAAACTCTGCTCTAACTTTAGAAAACCTTTTGGCATAACCTGTGTAGACGGCACTAATATTCATATTTTATTACAAAAGACACCTATTGAAAAAGTATGGGGAATAGGAAAAAACACCGCCGCCTTCCTAAAAAAATTTGATTGCCATACAGCCTATGATTTTATTAAAAAAGATTACCTCTTTGTAAATAGCTATTTGGACAAAAAAGAACGAGAAATATATAACGAACTAAAAGGCGAACATCTATATAAAATTAAAACAGGAAGAAAGTCCACCTATCAAAGTATAAGTAAGGCTAAAACATTTACCCCTACCAAAGATAAAGAAACTATTCTCTCTCAACTATACAAAAACATCGAAGATGCTTGTGCTAAAAGTAGAAAATATAATCTTGCAGCCACGAAAATAACAATCATAACCAAAACACAGTTATTCTTTACTAATGGCCAAAAAATAACACTATCAAGTCCCTCCTCCTCTGCTAGCGAAATATATAAACTAATAGAACCAATTCTTCCTTCGCTGTTTGTAAACGGAACTATTTATCGTCAAACTGCTTGTGTATTATCAGACCTAACAGCCGACAGCAGTGCTCAGCTATCTCTTTTTGAAGATAATATAAAAATAGCCAAAATAGAAAAACTAAACAAAACAGTAGACAATTTGAACAAAAAATTTGGATACAGCACCATTCATCTAGCTAAAAGTTTAAAAGCAAGAAGTTTATATACCAGAGAATTCTCTATACCAAAACTAAATATATCTGTTTGAGCTAAATTACAAATTCTATTTCTGAAAACTTATCAGTCAAAATAGACTTCAAGTAATACATAGCTGGCATCTCGCTCTCATAATGACCAATGTCCAAAATAGAAAGGCCAAGCTCTTCAGCATCTACTGCAGTATGATAATCGATATCTCCTGTTATAAATAAATCTATATCCATAGCTGCAACTTTCGCCACTAAGCTTGCTCCACTACCACCACTAAACGCAATCCTTTTAACTTTTCGATCTAAACTAACATTGCCATATAAATGTCCATTAAAAACTGACAAAAAATCCTCAACTCTTTTTTCTTCATCTAAAACAACATAACGTCCAAGTCCAATGCTCTTATCTTTATTTTTTATTGAGAAAACATCATACGCAGGCTCTTCATAAGGATGAAACGATTTCATTGTAGACACCACTTTGTCCAAATCAGTATCTTTTACAATAGTTTCTATCTTGATTTCATCTACTTTTTCCAAGACCCCGTTTTGACCAATAAATGGACTCGCCTCACTATTTGGCAAAAAAGTTCCTTCACCTGATGTACTAAAAGAACAGTGCGAATAATTCCCAAGATTGCCTACATTTAACTCAAGAAATTTTCCTTTAAATTCTTCAAATTTATCCTTTGGAATATATGTTACTATTTTATACAAATCAGTAAACATTGGACTTAATACTTTTGTTTTGGTAAAACCATACTTCTCAGCTAAAACATCACTAACGCCATTAACATTAACATCAAAATTTGTATGTAAAGAGTATACACATATTTCATTTTTTAAAAGCAACTCAATATTTTTTCCCCAATATTTTGAGGTATCTATCATTGTTAATGGTTTAAAAATTAATGGATGATGCGTCACAATTAAGTCTACTTTTTCTGAAATAGCTTTCTCTATAATTGCAGAAGTAAGCGTAAGGCACAACAATGCTTTGGAGACTTCTCTATCTCTAGTTCCAATCTGAAGGCCACAATTGTCCCATTCAAAAGAAAACTTGCTTGGGTATTTTTCTTCTAAATAATTGACAATTGAAGACACTTTAAGCATTTACACTAATAGATTAGGGACGTTCTCTTCTCTAGCCCTTTTAGCGATCCCTTGTTTAATGTTTCTCAAAAAATCACCTTTAACTGCTGAAGTCGCTTGATTCAAAGTTTCCAGTTTTGCTTCTAACCTATACGTACCATGGTTCAACATAGATTCAGAAGTAAAAACATATTTGTATACATTATCTTTTTGTGGTGTGGATTTATATCTGTATGGTCTTACTGTTGTTTTAACAATCTCTTCTTTGTTATACAGTGAATTCAAAATCCTCTTACCGTGCTCAGTGATTTTGAACTTACATTCTTGCACTGAGTTACCTTTAGCCAGAACATTTACTATGTCCAAATAACTTAATGTTTTAAAGACAAATAAAAAAATGAATTGTTTATTATTAAACACTTCACCTTTAGAATAATAAAATTTTTCTGGATCATTATAGTCTCTAAAGAAAGCATACCTAGTTGTAAGCGTTTTATATAAATTATCAAAAGAAACAACCTCCTCATCACAAAAAGAATATAATGTATTAACGATAGACTTCCTCTTATTAGCAAGTTCAAAATCATTATTAGCAAAAGGAGTATTAAACACCAATGGCGACTTATAATATTCATTATAATCTCTAGTAAAAAATAAGAACTTAAATAGATTGTCAAATAAAAAATCATCATTTTTTATTCTATTTACTAAATCACGATTTACCTTCCAAGTTTGGTCTTCAACATATATAAATTTAGTAACCAGTAGAAATAACGAAATATAATTAGCAAAATCTTTTGGGAATTTATAGTCAGCAGCTAAGTTTTTCACGCGTGCTTTTAATGTTTTTCTTTTATTTGAGATGTCCATATCTTCTATGTCCACCGAAGACAAATAGTCCTCAACAAAACGAATTACATTGTTGTGATCTTTATAAGTAGCCTCCACCAGATTCCCCCCTTATTAGTTTATTGACTGAACCCCCGAATTATCAGTCAAAATAAACGCCCTGTATACAAGGGACTGCGTCTAGTTTACCATAAAAAATAAAAATGTCAAAATAATGTATACGTCGATATTATACGATACAAAGGGATGACAATCCCTGCTCTAAACTGTATCGAGGAAAGTACGAAAAATCATTCTTTATTCTACTAATATCAGCAACAGAAAACCTTATATCTCCATCACGAGGAGCAGCATATATTACATTAGTATTTTTTTTGTAAATGTTCTTCATAATAGATAAAAGTTCATTAATAGAGCTTTGTTTACCAGAGCCAACATTATATACAGAAAAGTCTTGATAGGACATTAACATCATAATATTCGCAGTTACAACATCCTTTATGTATACGAAATCTCTAGTCTGCTGTCCGTCTCCATAAATTACGATATCTTGACTGTTAGATATTCTATTCTTAAAAATTGAGATAACGCCTGAATAATCACTAGCAGGATTCTGTCTCTCACCATATACATTAAAATACCTTAAACCAAGAAACTGAGTGGAACCTTTTTCGCTGTATATTAAACCCATGTCCTCATTTATCATCTTATGCTCACCATAGGGACTCACCGGTCTAAGTTGCATAAATTCATTTTTGGGCAAAACAGGGTCATCTCCGTATACAGCAGCGGATGAAGCAAATATTACTTTATCTACATTTGTTATTACTGCATTTTTGAAAATATTTTCAGTCCCTAAAACATTTACAGAATGCGTGAATTCTTTCTCAAGGATTGACCTATTTACAGAAGCAATAGCTGCTTGATGAAAAATAACGTCAAATTTCTTTTCTTCAAATAATTTCGAAACTGCTTCTTCATCACGAATATCCATTTTTATAAACTCTATATTTTTTTTATCTATATGAGCCAAGTTGTTATGATTACCAGAAGAAAGGTCATCTATAACCGTGACTTTGTGGTCAAGCAATACAAGTTCCTCAACAATATGCGACCCAATAAACCCAGCGCCCCCTGTAACTAATATTTTATCCATTTAAATACTCCCTTACTTTTTTTGAAAAAGCTCCAGCAGAGGATGCTCCATCCGCCGTTATGATATTACCATCTATCTGAACATCTTTACCTGTATAATGTATTCCTTTAACTTGTTTTATTCTATCCGCCTCTCCTAGAAAAACAGTAACTTTTTTATTATCTAAAACTCCTGCTTCAGCTAAAATCAAAGGAGCCATACAAATAGCAGAAACTAGCTTATTCAATGAATAAAAAGCCCTAATTATTTCTTTTAAATTCTCGTTTTCTAGATAAGCATAACCACCAGGTCCACCAATCAACATCAAGCAGTCGAACTTTTCTGGAACAATTTCCTCTAAAAGATTTTCCACCATAAATGTTCCTTCCAGCTTACCTTTTGCCAACCCTCTTTGACTCGAAAAAACTTGGACATTAAAATCTTTAATCAGATCATTATAGGGAACAAAAAACTCTTCATCCCTAAAACCAGCAAACGCTATAACTATGGCGATTCTCTTCATTAAAAGCCCACTATCATATATTTTATAGGAAGAAACATAATTAAGAAAACAAATAAAGTTAATACTTCAATAACAAAACGTCTGCCATCATAAATTAGACGCTTTTTCAATACTTGTCTTACAAATAAACCCAGCAGAATTCCCAACCAAAAAAACTTACTCGCTAACAATAAAAAAATCATAACTCTAACAAACATGGAAAAATAATTATGCTTTAGCTTCTCAACCTGCAAATCCACCGTTCTATCATAATAATAAAGTACAACAGATATACCATAAGAAATATAAACAGAGAAACTCAACGTAAAAAACAAAAGAATCGCACTTTTAGTGGACAAAGCTAATGCTCCTTGAATCATTTCAAACAGAAAAGAGGAACCATTAATGTCCTGAAAAAAAAGAAACAATGAACAGAGAATTAGTACATGAATACTTTGGTCAGCATAAAAATGAATTAATTCTTTTTGAATAATATTTCTTTGAAAAAAAAGTTTTATTTTATCGATAAAATAATGACTCACTGAGACAAACCCAAGCCAAATAAAAAAATATAAATTATAGGACGATGGTAAACAAAACAAAAAAGACAACAGAAAAAAGGTCGCTACATGCAAATATAACCCAATCTTTGATTTTGTCTTTAACTTATAAACAAAATTAGTTTGTAAAACAAAATCAGACAATACATGAGCCAATAATAAACAAACAAACACCTTTAACATCACGGCCTCCTTTTGCTACTTTATCTCAAATACAAAATCAAAGTATTCCTCTGGCGCGAACAGTCTCCTCGCTCTTATGGTATATTTTCCCTTCATCGATGAGCAGGACACCAAATTTTCAGCTATTCCCTTTTCATTGGTTGTTGACCTTCTTTGATATTCAACTACCGCTCCTAAAGGCTTCTCCACAATCTCCCAAATAATAAAATCATTAATTACTTTTTCTTTTGTCTTTCTATATATCACATCCAAAACAATTGGAACGTCAACTCCATCATTTTCTAACTTATACTCACCAAAACCTTTTATTGGTCTAATCAAATTATCGCCATCAAATACTTTAACATAATAGACCAACTCATTTTCCAATAAATAAGAACTAACGACGACTCTATAATCACCTGGTATATCAAACATGTTTTCAAAAACAAAATCACTGTCGACGCTCACAACTCTATTAAACTTTATTTTTTTACCTGTTTTTGGAACTACACTTATCTCGACATCTATCTCGTTTTTTCTTTCAATCATAGCTACTTTTGGCTTAATAGAAAACTTAAAAAAGTCTAATTGGTCCACAAACAAAGAACGATATTCTTGATCATTTCTCTTAATTGAATAGATAGAAGCAGTTTGAGTAAAAAGATTAAAACGAACCGAGTCCTTTATCCAAGGGATCATTCTATTCTTGACGATAGAAATAGTGACTTCCTCTACATTTTGAGTAACATCTGGTGCGAGAGACAATTCAAGAACATTTTTTGGCTCAATAACAAAGTTAGACTTATATCTATTTTTTCCAACAGAAATATTCCCAACAACTACCCTGTCCTTATTATTGTAGACTTTTAAAATATGAGGCGTTTGACCTACATACAAAGCTAACTTCTTCGGATGATTAGTCTCTATTCCTTGATCATTAATAACAATAACATCCTCTGCCATCACATCAACTATTTTTGATTCTTTAGACAAAGATATCTGTTTATCTTTCTCCTTTTCAATTGGAATTCCTATAAAATTTAAACTCACTTCTTTGCCAATATCATAAAGAATATCTAAATTAAAAATTGCTGATGATTTAGAAGTAGGATCCAACGCTTTTACAACAAACTTTCGCTCATATGTTCTATTAATTTCAGGCAAAGAGGTTTTCCCTTCATTGTCTGTTCTGGTTGTTCTAGTATAAGTGATATTCTTGGCAATCTCATATATTTCCCACTCAATAACTACGCCTGGCATGGGGTTATTCAACCTGTCCACCAACATAACTTCACACAATCGCGCATTATCGCCAACCTTCACAATAATTTTTTCTGGTTGTAAGCTAATAAGTCTCAATAGTAAAAATTTATTAGAAACGCTTTCCTCTGCGTTTAATTTAATTTTCTCACTAACAACGTTGAGTTCAAATTCTACTTTTAATTTGTCTTGAAATTGTGGAAAAACAATTATCTTATACTTCCCAGGCTCAACAGGCGCAGAAAACTTTTGCTTAACAATACCATTATTGTCGCTTCTATTTATCTTCTCTAACACCACAAAGTCTTTCCCTTCTTTATTGTCCTGAGCTATTTGAAAAACAATTGGCATATCTTGGATAGGATTACCGTTTACGTCAAAAGCCTTTACAACATAAAAGTCTGGAATTTCTTGCCCTAATAGTACCCTCTGTTCATCTCCAGCTATCTTCTTCAATGTCTCAACAGACACACCAACTACTTTCACATAATAGGAAACATACTCCCATTTTTTATCTTTCTTATAATAAGCTTTAATTTCTTTTACTCCAGGATTCGAATCTGTTACATAATTAAAGGTTGAAATACCCTCAAAATTCGTTTCTCCCGTCTGAATGTATTGTCTTTTTTCGCCTTTAACATCAACAGAGTAAGACCATCTTATTTGCTCATTCGAAATAGGATTATCATATCTATCCTGTAATTTAATTGAGAAATCTTCACCAAAGGATACTCCTGGATTAACCATCTGATTATTTCCGGATAAAATGATAGCAGAATAAACATCTTCAGGAAAAACCTCTATTTGGACTGTCTGTCTAATCGCTTCATCTGCATCAGAATAAATAGCTAAGTTATATATGCCAGACTTTTCCGGCATAACAATATCAAAAGCAGCAACACCAGTTGCATCAGTGAAAGCATCAGCGCCAACGGATGAAGCGTCACTTCCGGTTGGATATAAATCTAAACTCAATTTAGCCTTTTCTACTAGGTTTCCAAAACGGTCTACTACTCTTGTTTTAAAGATACCTTTATTTTGACGACCCACAATATATTTTTTGTCTTTATCCTCTGAGCTTATTAAAATAATATTATTAACCTTAGATTCAACAACCTCAAATTGATAAAATGCTGTGTTAGAGTATTCCTCATCAGTGACATAAATATAATAGATACCCTTTTTATCTGGTGACTTAAAGGGAAGAGGCGTTAAGCCTTTTTCATTTACAGGAACTCTCTTATTAAAGTCATGACGTAACACCTTCTTGGAAGTATTAATGTCATAAATAAGAGTCCCTCTTGTTATTAAATTGTCATGTTTATCATAAAGCTGGGCACTTAATGTATCAATCTGCTTGAAAACTTGAACTTGCGGACTGTCTTTAGCAACTAGCCTTATCCTTGATGGTTTATCAGGCACGGCGTTAATTATAATATCTTTCTCTAAAGTATTAATCTTTGCAGTATAAATGTATTCACCTTTCAGGTTGCCAAGTACAGGATTAAATTCAGCCATCCCTTGTCTGTTTGTTTTTAACTGATATGTTTGTTCAATCTCTTTGCCAACATTAGCCCCAAGTGGTGCTTTTTTAAGCCTTACTGACAAGAAAATATCTACAACCGGTGAGGCATTATTATCCGCCACAAAAACCTGAATCCCTTTATTAAATTTGGTACCGACTACCCCTTCTATAAAATCATGGACAACAATATTAGAAATTTCCTCAGCAATAACATTAATTTTAACCCAAGTTATCCTAGGTTTGTCATCAACAAAATATTTACCTTTGAGATTTATGACATCTTTCTGGTCGCTGGCAACAAAATTAAAACTGACATAACCTTCTTTATCAGT
>JAQWCF010000015.1:5442-29268 GCA_028706105.1 Candidatus Margulisiibacteriota bacterium | reverse complement strand
TCCCCACTTAAGGGTGAGCAGAATTGGTTGTTTACTCAATAAACTTTATTTCATAGCTAACTTTAGCTAATTGCTTTAGTATTTGGTTAACTCCACAGTATTTTTCTAGTGATAAATCGATAGCTTTTTTTGCTTTGTCCTTTGGGACACTTTTATCAAATTCATAAATTAGGTGGATTTCTTTATAGTATTTAGGATGTTCAGCGGATAGTTCTGCATTAACTTTTATGTTGAAGTGCTTTGGCGTATGTTTCATCTTGATTAGAATACCAACAACATCCATGCCTGAGCACCCACTAAGACTTGTTAATAAAAGTTTTTTAGGACTGACGCCCGCATTATTTCCTTCATTATCAGTTATCGCGTCTAGTGTGATTTTTTGGCTGTCGATTGCGGATTCAAAGCGCATGTTGTTAATCCAAGTCGTTGAAGTTGAGTGTGTCATTTAATCCTCCCTGTATAAGTTTATATTATTATAAAACATAAAACAGACTAAAGCATGTGCTTCCCTTTATTGATGCTATATATTTGTGAAAAATAATTGGTCGTTTCATGTATAATGCATATATGGAAATTCTTCAAAGCCTGTTTATTCTTTTAATTTTAATGGGAGTCGGTGTGTTAAGCCGGAGACTTTCAATTTTTCAGAAGTCTGATGTAAAAGTAATCTCTTCTTTTGTTTACCATTTTAGTTTGCCTGCTTTGTTTCTGGCTAAAATATCACAAATAGATTTTTCGCAACTTGACCCTGTGCTTTTGTGGGGTTCGGTAGTGCCGATACTTTTGATCTGGATAGTTTTGATATTTGCCTATATTTTAAATGCTATTAATCGAGATACGTTTATCTTGCTGTCGCTGTCAATTGTTATGGGCAGTAATGCTTTTTTTGGATTAGCTTTTTTTGAATTTTTCCAAAACGGGTTACATTATAACAGCTCAGTGATAGCAGCTTCAGTTTTGGGTGCAATCGGCATCTTTTTAAGTTTATTAATGTTTGAGTTTTCCCAAGGTAATATGAGCATTGGAAAGATTTTTAGAAATCTGAGAAAAAATCCTTTGCTTATCTCTATTTTTGTTGGTTTATTTTTTTCAATTATAGGCTTTAGGGAAAGCTTCCTACATTCTGCTTTTGAGATGTTGGGTAATGCTTCTGGTAGTATTGCAGTTTTTTCTTTGGGTATTTTTCTATATGATAGTTTTTCCTTGGATAAAGCTAAGTTGGCAATGTTCTATTCATTGTTTAGATTTATTAGTTTAGCAGTAGGAGTAGTCTTGTCTTTACTGTTTTTAAAAGTATTCTACTCCGAGGGCTTTTTGTTTGATATGCAACAGTTTTTGCTTTTACAGGCGGCTATCCCAGCAGCAGTATCACTTGTGATTTTTGCTGAGAGGTATCAGTACAAAGTTTCAGAAATTACAGGGATAGTTATTCTTACCTCAGTGCTTAGTTTTGTTTTTATTCTCTTAAATTACGTATTATCTTTTGTGATTTTTTAATTGGTTCCCCGCTACTAGCTTGGTTCAAAAGAAACGAAGCCCGTTGCGGGGAACTAATTTATTTTTTTAACCAATCATTGATTTAATATCACTTTGAACATCTGTAATTCCAGCAAGGCCAAACTTTTCAACTAATATTTTAGTTACATTTGGCGAGAGGAAACTAGGTAACGTTGGTCCTAGGTGAATATTTTTAACACCAAGTGCTAGAAGTGCTAGTAGTACAATCACTGCCTTTTGTTCATACCAAGCGATGTTATAAACAATAGGTAAATCATTAATATCCTTTAAACCAAAGACTTCTTGTAATTTTAGAGCAATTACAACTAAGGAATAGGAATCGTTACATTGTCCAGCATCAAGTACTCTGGGAATGCCACCAATATCGCCAAGGTTTAGCTTGTTGTAACGATATTTTGCGCAACCAGCAGTTAATATTACTGTATCTTGTGGGAGCTCTTGTGCAAATTCAGAATAATATTCTCTTGATTGCATTCTTCCGTCACATCCAGCCATTACTACGAACTTTTTAATAGCTCCAGACTTTACGGCATCTACTACTTTGTCCGCAAGTGCTAACACTTGTGCGTGAGCGAACCCACCAACAAGTGTTCCTGTTTCAATTTCCGTTGGAGCAGGTAGTCTTTTTGCATGTTCGATAATTATAGAAAAGTCTTTTGCTTGACCAGCGATTCTATCAGCAATATGAGGAAAACCGTCGAATCCTGCTACTCCAGTGGTATAGATTCTGTCTTTGTAAGAAGCTTTAGGTGGAGTAATGCAATTTGTAGTAAAAAGGACAGGCCCATTGAATTTCTCAAACTCTTCGTTTTGTTTCCACCAAGCGTTTCCATAGTTGCCAACAAAATGATCGTACCTCTTAAACTTTGGATAGTAGTTAGCGGGAAGCATTTCACTGTGAGTATAAACATCTACCCCAGTACCAGCAGTTTGTGCTAATAATTCTTCCATATCCTTTAAGTCATGGCCACTGATAAGAATAGCGGGATTGTTCCTTACACCAAGATTAACTTCGGTTATTTCAGGGTTTCCGTAAGCAGAAGTGTTAGCTGTATCTAATAGCGCCATTGCTGTTACGCCAAACTGACCAGTTTCAATGGTCAATGCTAACAGATCATCGATTGAAGCATTTTCATCATCAACCATTGCAAGTGCTTTTATAACAAAATTGGTGATCTTTTCGTCATGGTGACCTAGGTTTGCGGCGTGTTCAGCATAAGCAGCTAGTCCTTTTAGTCCAAAGACAACAAGGGATTTAAGAGCTCTAGCATCATCATTAACGATAGTTTCAAAACCAACGTCAGCAGACTTGGCGATAAGTTCAGCATCGCCAGCATAAGCTAGCTCGGTATCTGTAAGAATAAGTCCTTTTCTAATGCTCCTTAAGATGTCTGATTGGCTGAAGTTTGCGTTAGTGATGGTTTGAAATAAGCTTTTTAATAGATATGACGTTACTTCTTCACTTGCCTTGCTTCCTTTGAGCTTTACGGCTAGTTTTTGTAACGTGTCGACTAACAAGTCTTGTAGATTGGAAACAATTTCGTTTTTTCCACAGACTCCTACTTTTGTGCAAGCAACTCCTCTGGCTGCTTCCTGACATTGATTACAGTACATACTCATATTTTTATTCTCCTTTGTTTATTGGTTGCCGAGTGATTTCCGCATCTCGATACAATTGCTTAGCAATCACTCGATGAGCGGAAATATTATCGAGGCGTTATCTTATCTTACCATCAACAGTGATAATTTCCTCAAGATATGGAAGTTTTTTGCCTGATTTGTTTATAGCCTCTTTAACTATCTGGCTAAGTCCACCACAACAAGGCACTTCCATTCTAATAACAGTTATTGATGTAATTTCTCCTTCCGTGATGATTTGTGTAAGTTTATCTACATATGGTTCCGTTCTATCTAGTTTTGGGCAAGCAACAACCACAATATGATCTTTAATGAAATCATGATGAAAGTTGCCATAGGAAAAAGCTGAACAAGTGGCCGCCACGAGTAAGTTGGCGCCTTTTAGATATGGGGCTTGTGGGTTAATTAAGTGTAACTGAACGGGCCATTGCTGTAACTCGCTTTGACCTTGTGGATTATCTGCTTTCTTTTCTTCTTTGGGTTCAACGAAGCTTCTGTCAAAAGCCATACTTGGGCATCCACATGCGTGGTCTTCTTTTTTCGCTATTTTTAACTTTGGATTGTCTTTGCTCTTCAAGTGTTTTTCCACAGCCTCTTCATCAAAGGCCGCTACATCTTTTTCTATAATTTTAAGAGCATCAACAGGACAGTTACCTATGCAGGCACCTAGTCCATCACAAAATTGTTCTTTCACAACTTTGGCTTTACCATTTACAAGTTGTAGTGCACCCTCCGCACAGTCAACAATACAGTTCCCGCACCCGTTACATTTTTCTTCATTAATCTCAATAAACTTTCTCATTACCATAGTTAATTCCTTCCTCTCCCTCTGTCCCCTCTCCTGAAAGAGAGAGGATCAGACGGAAAATTCTTTTTTGTTACGTATATTTTGATATACTATGGTGATATATTAATTGACTTAAGTCAAAACAGAAAGAAACGGTATTATTATGAAGATTGATTGGGAAAACAAATTGGAAGGACTAGGCAAAAAAAGATCTGTTCTTCAAGGTGAAACGCTTTTTTATTTAGAAGAGGAAGCTAATACTTTTTATTTATTGCTAAGTGGGCAGATTAGTTTGTATAAGTTAAATCAAGACGGGAAAGAAACAACTATTAGAAAGGTGATACCTGGTGAGATTTTTGCAGAGGTAATGGTTTTTACAGATAGCAAGTATCCAGTGGGTGCATCAGTAGACAAAGATAGCATGATAATAGAATATGCCAAAAAAGAGATTTTGCTGGAAATTAAAAAAGATAATGAGTTGAGTATGTTTTTTATAAAAGTTCTTTCTCAAAGATGTCTTATGTTAAATGAGAAGATTTATCAGTTTAGTTTGCAGGATGTTGCTTCACGGTTAGCTAGTTTTATTTTGCAGTATATAGCTGATAATAATCTTTTAGAAAAAGCAGAATTGGCAGAACCCATTGAAATGACAATTTCCAAGAAAGAAATCGCTACTTCCATAGGGACTATACCCGAAACACTCTCAAGGAATTTTCAGAAGCTTCATCAATTGGGAATTTTGAAGGTTTTCGGAAAAACAGTTGTTGTTCAAAATTTTGCAAAGTTAAGGAATTTGGCAGGAACGTAGTATGTTTGTCTTTCAAGATGTTAGGTTTTTAGATTTTCTCAGTATTTCAGATTTGTATATCCCTCATGGCATGGTTGTTTCACTTGTTGGAGAAAGTGGTAGTGGAAAGACAACTGTTTTAAGGCTTTTAAATAAAATGATTTCACCAAATCATGGGAAAATATTTTTTCAAGAAGAAGATTTATCAATGATTAATTCTATAGAACATAGACGAAAAGTGGTTATGCTTTCCCAGACTCCAGTTATGTTTGGAGAAACAGTTAAGGATAGTCTTCTAGCTGGTATTATTTTTCAGGAAAAAACAATTCCTAAGGATGAAGAGCTGGATTCTATGCTTGATAAATTAAAAATTAAAAAAAAGCTGGAACAGAATATTTTGACTTTATCAGGTGGCGAAAAACAAAGGCTGGCTTTAGCAAGAATACTATTACTGGACCCAGAGGTTCTTTTGCTGGATGAGCCATCTTCAGCCTTGGATGAAGAAACTGCAAATAGCATTATTCAGATGACAACAAAGTTTGCGAAAGAAAAAAACAAGACAGTTGTTATGGTTACACATTCTAAACAAATGGCAGATAAGTACTCTGATGTAATTGTAGAAATGCCTTCTGCTAAGATAGTGAGTGGAGCAAGATTATGGACGGTATAATAGTTTTATCAGTTGCCCAATTAGCCTTTGCTTATTTTTTTGTGTTAATAGTTTTATTTATTTTGAGGATACGAGGCATTAACAGAGAAAAGGAACTATTGATCTCTTCGATAAGGATGACTTTGCAGCTAATCCTTGCTGGGTATTTGCTTGTCTATATTTTTAGTAACCCAGCGCCATATATAACAGTTTTGATTATTTTGATTATGGAAGCTTATGCTATTTATACTATTTTTAAGAAGTTTAAAAATAGACTCAGTAAAAAATTAAAAATAGTTATAACCTTTTCGATGGTGAGTGGAACAGTTTTTTGTTTATTGTATTTTCTTTTAGTTGTTATCAGAATATCGCCTTGGTACAATCCACAGTATTTTATACCGATTGCTGGGATGCTGATTGGAAATTCTATGACAGGAGTATCCTTGGGCGTAAAGTCCCTGATTGACGGGATGCAAGTTCAGAGAAATTTGGTTGAAGAAACTCTTTTATTGGGAGCAACTCCAAAAAGAGCTACTCGAGATATTATTAATAGCACTTTTGATTCAGCTATTATGCCAACAATTAACTCCATGCTCGGAATGGGGATTATTTTTTTACCAGGGATGATGACTGGTCAGATATTATCTGGAACTTCTCCAACAATCGCCATAACTTATCAAATAGCAATAATGCTAGGGATACTTGGTTCGGTGAGTTTAACTGTAATAAGCATGCTTCAGTTTGGTTATTTAACTTTCTTTAATAAACAAGACCAACTAGTTTAATTGCTGTCGCTAATGTGTCCAATCAATTGTTTTAATATTAGGTCCGAGTTTTTTTATTACACTATCTTTCATTTGTTGAAAATGTGGACAAGGAAAACCAATGGGGTTGCCCTTGCTGATACAGGAAGCAAACATTATTACTTCAGCGCCTTTTTCTTGCATCATTTTAGCTCTGGAAACAGCTCTTTTTCCAGGACATCCACCACAAGACACGAACCCAATAATCTCGCTTTTACCAATTTCTTCAAAAGCTAACTTTCCTTCTAATGCTACCTTGAAATCCGTAGTTCCGGGGCACATGTCTTCTGTTTGTTGGCAGCGGATTATTCCTACTTTCACAAGATTAGCCCAGTTACTTCAGCTTCAAAGACAAGGTGTCCATCAACATAGCCCTGAGTAGAGAAAATTGCTATTCTTGATCTAAGTGCAGTTGCTTTTGCTACCATCACAAGTGTTTGTCCTGGCAACACTGCTCCTCTAAATTTAACGTTATTTACTCCACCAAAACCGAAGAATTTAGTACCATTTGTTTGAAATTTTTCGTGAAACATGACGGACCCAAGTTGGGCTGCCATTTCTATCATCATAACTCCTGGCATAATTGGTCTTCCAGGGATATGTCCTCTTGTCCAGAATTCATCCATTGCCTGTTTTTTGAGACCTACAATAATAAGATTTTCTAAGTCTATGTAAGCAATTTTATCTAATTGTTCAAACTCATCTCGTTGGGCATTCAGTTCCAGAATTCTTTCTTTTGTTACCGCTGTTTTCTTTAAGTCTATTAGCGCTAAATCAATGATTGGTTGTACGGCCATATGCTCTTATCCTCCAAGTTTTTTTACTATTGTAACATGTCTAATGTTTACCGCAAGAATTACAGCATCCTGTACATTGTTCTTCCGGTAGTCCGACACCAGTAGTTTTAACCAAATAGTCATTGATTGCAGCATGAATAGCCTCTTCAGCTAAGACGGAGCAGTGTATTTTTACAGGAGGTAAGCCATCCAAGGCTTCCATAACGGCTTTGTTTGTTACTTTAAGCGCGTCATCGATACTTTTACCCTTAATTAGCTCTGTTGCCATTGAGCTTGTAGCAACTGCCGCGCCACAACCAAATGTTTTGAAGCTAGCATCAGTGATTACCTTGTCGCTTACTTTTATGTACACTTGCATAATGTCGCCACACTTTGCATTACCAACAGTGCCAATACCATCTGCGTCCTTTAGTTCTCCTACGTTTCTTGGACTATTAAAATGATCTAATACCTTTTCACTATAATTCATACCCATTTCTTTTTCCTCCTTTTTTACCCTTCCGTCTCAACTTTGTTGAGACACATTTCGACATGCTCAACGCATCACCTTTCCTTAATAAGGAAAGGTGGATTCATTATTGAATCCGGAGGGGTGATTTTTACTATTGTACAGTGGACTCATGGCCCTTAGCTTTTCAACAATTTTTGGTAAAACTTCAATTACTTGTTTGATATCATCTTGAGTGGTTTTTCGTCCTAGACTAAATCTAAGTGAGCCATGTGCATGCTCATGTGGTATACCCATAGCAAGTAAAACATGAGAAGGATCAAGTGAGCCAGAAGTACAAGCAGACCCTGAAGAAGCATAGATGTTATTATTGTTAAGTAATAGCAACATGCCTTCACCTTCGATGTATTTTATAATTATATTTAGCGTATTTGCTAGCCTGTTTTCTACATGACCATTAAGTTGAGACTCTGGTATGAGTGCAAGTAAATGCTGCTCAAGTTCATCACGTAGAGCTTTTTCTTTATTCCAGTCTTCTTCCCAGTTTTGCATAGCAATTTCTAAGGCTTTTGTTGTTCCTATTATTCCCGCAGTATTTTCGGTTCCCGCTCTTAGCTTAAATTCTTGTCCGCCACCTTGGATGATGTTGTGGATTTTGATTCCTTTTTTCACAAAAAGACCACCAATACCTTTTGGGCCATAGAATTTGTGTGCAGAGAAACTTAATAAATCGACGCCTAAATCATCAATGTTTATTTCCTGCTTTCCAACAATTTGAACAGCGTCGGTGTGAACAGCAACCTTGTTTTGGTGAGCAATGTTAATGATTTCTTTGATAGGCTGGATGACACCGGTTTCGTTGTTTGCATACATAATGCTTATTAAAAGAGTATCAGCCTGGATTGCTTTTTTTAGTTCTTCTAATTTAACAATACCAGTTGTGTCTACTGGAAGATAAGTTACAGTAAATCCTTCCTTTTCAAGCTGCTCGCAAGTATGCAGTACTGCATGATGCTCTATTTGTGAGGTAATGATATGTTTCCCTTTGTTTTGGTTAGCATAAGCGTAACCTTTAATTGCAAGATTGTCGGATTCGCTTCCTCCTCCTGTAAAAATTAATTTTCCTTTTTTAGCATGAAGTAGTTCTTGTATTTTCTCTCTTGCAGCTTGAATGTCGTTGCTAACGTTTTGGCTGAGGCTATAGATGCCTGATGGATTCGCAAATTTCTCCGTGAAATAGGGAATCATCGCTTCAACAACTTTTGGTTCTACATATGTCGTAGCATTATGGTCTAAGTAGATTTCTGAATTCATTTTATACCTTCCTTTTATAGTTATTTATTAAGTCTTGAATCGTTTTTTCCTTTAAATAGTCCACATATAGATGCTTCATATCTACCCAAAGACCTCTAGTTGGGCAGATGCTTGAAGAATTACATGATGTGGGCGTTTCTACACAGTTCATTTCAAAAAACTCGCCTTGTAGTGTATTGAAGATATCATATAGGAAGATTTCCTTAGGGGGCTTGGATAGGGAGTATCCGCCATTATTTCCTCTTGTGGAATTTAAGATGTTGAGTGGCCTCAAGATGGTTACAATTTGTTCTAGATACTTTATAGAGATATTTTCTTTGTCAGTAACTTCTTTTAAGGTAATATTTTTGCCTTCTTGGTTGGCACCCAAATATATTAAAAACTTTAATCCATATCTTAATTTTGTTGATACTTTCATTTCATACTATTCCTACTTGTTTTGTATGATTATAAATGTTAGGCTTATTGAAGTCAACAAGAAAGATGTGTATGTTGTGAAAATTAAAATATTGTTAATAAGTTTAATAGCATTATTAGGAGGTGTTGTTATGGGAAAAAGTAGCGAACAGCTAGCAACTTTTGCAGGTGGATGTTTTTGGTGTATGGAGCCACCATTTAGACAAATAGCGGGTGTTATCGAGGTGTTACCTGGATATACTGGTGGGCAGACTAAGAACCCAACTTATGAGGCAGTGTCTTCTGGTAGGACAGGGCATTATGAGGTAGTACAAATAAAGTATGATGTTAGTAAAGTTTCATATGAAAAACTACTAGATACATTTTGGCAGCAAATAGACCCAACTGATGAAGGCGGACAGTTTGCTGATAGAGGAACCCAGTATCAGACAGCTATTTTTTATCATGATAATGAGCAACAGAATATTGCGCTTAAATCAATTGAGCAACTCAATAAGTCTGGTAAGTTTGCAAAGAAGATTGTCGTAGCTGTTTTGCCTGCAACCGCTTTTTATAAGGCAGAGAATTATCATATAGGGTATTTTTTGACCAACGAAACTCGTTATAATTCTTACAAAAAAGCGTCTGGTAGAGAAGATTATATTAAGAAAGTTTGGAAAAAAGAGGAACTCCCTCAGTCAGCTAAAGCTGACAGCTCCCTACATGAGGGAGCCTTCGAAGCGTCTTCATCATTTAGGGGGATGTCGCGAAGTGATAAGGGGAATAAATCATTAGACAAGAAGGAACTTAAAAAGAAACTTACGGCAGTGCAATATGATGTTACGCAACAATGTAGCACTGAGCCAGCCTTTAAAAATGAGTATTGGGATAATAAAAAGACCGGCATTTATGTAGATGTTGTTTCTGGTGAGCCATTGTTTAGTTCAAGTGATAAGTTTGATTCTGGTACTGGATGGCCTAGTTTCACTAAGCCGATTGAAGCGGGAAACGTGGAAGAGCATGCAGATATTAGTTATGGCATGAAGCGGATAGAGGTTAAAAGTAGCGAAGCAGCTTCACATTTAGGGCACGTGTTTGAGGATGGACCTGGGCCGAATGGCTTAAGATATTGTATTAATTCTGCGTCACTTAAGTTTATTCCCAAGGAAGATATGCAAAAAGAAGGCTATGGGCAGTATTTGTATTTATTAAAATAGGGCACTCCACCTAGAAGCGAAGGATGAGCTTAGTGACTACCCTCGAAGAGTGCAAATATAAAATTGTAGAAATTTCGAGGTCATTTTATTTTACACGTTGGCAGTAAAAAACGGTATAGATTTTTAGTAAGGTTTAATTTTGCGCTTTCAGGGCATATTATTATTTATGAGAAATAAGATAATCGCTTTTGCAGAACCCACTAAGCATTGTACCGTAAACGTACTTTTAAAAGATAACAGAGGACTGTTATTTGCTAAAGAAGCATTATCATATTTATCAATGATTTTTCCAGATATTAAGATAAATTTAAGAGCAGTGAAAAAAGGAGTTAGTTTAAATCCTGTTAATATAGCGGTAAAAGTAAGTAATAGGATTTGGGGTAATGGACCTATTCTTTCGAGGGCATCACATTATAATGATAAGATTCCAGGTGGAAACCATATGTTTTTGTTAAATGACGATGACTCAATTCTTGTTCATGAGTTGGTTCATGCTCTTGAACGTAAGGGGCTGATAGCTGAGAAATCAGATTCATATTTGGCATTATTACTTGATCGATATTATTCTTTTAAGCAATTAGGCAAGGTTAGCAGTATGTTTAAGGAGTATGAAATTGGAAGAGCTTTTTATAGGAATGTTGTAGATGGCAAGAATCCTGCAATTAAAAAAGACTATTTATTGATTGTTAATGATTTCAATGCAATTGGGCTAAAAGGTAGTGACTTAGAAAAGGAAATTGGTTATTTTGCAGGAGAGTTCTTCTTTGGGGTTGTGGTAGAGGCTGAGAGCCAAGGGGCTGAAGGTATTGATACTGTTAGGTTTATTAGGTTACTCTCAGAAGGCAATTCTTTAGAGAAGTCTTTATATGAAGCATATGGAATAAATATTTGATTGTTCTAAAGGTTAGATAAATGTTTTTTAATTATTTGGTGTTTACTTTAAAGGGGTCACTATTTGATCCCCAATAAAGGCTTAAGTGTGGAAATGGAATTTCAATGCCCTTTGCATCAAAAGCTTCTTTTAATCTGAGTCGATATTCTCTACCAACCGTCCATTGCATTATAGGTTTTGTTTTGATTCTAGCTTTTATTATAATTGCACTATCAGCAAATTTATCTAAGCCCATAACCTCTAGTGGTTCGAGGATATCTTTTTTGAATTTGGGGTCTTTTGCTAGGTCGTCTCCAACTTTTTGCATAACTTTCATGACTTCAGCAATATTTTCTTTATAGGCTACGCCTATATCAAACACCATTGCAGACCATTCTTTAGTAACATTTGATAATGAATTTATTTTTCCGTTTTGAAAAATATGGACAACTCCGGAGACATCTCTTAAGACAGTTGTTCTTAATCCTATTTTTTCAACCAATCCTCCGGTTCCATTAATAATGGCTACGTCGCGTTTTCTGATTTGATTCTCAAAGATTATAAACATACCAGAAATCATGTCTCTAACTAGTTCTTGAGCACCAAAGCCTACGGCTAAACCTAAAATTCCAGCACCAGCCAGAATAGGCCTAACATCTATGCCGATTTTACCAAGAAAAAAGAAAATTATAGTTGCATAAATAATGGCATCGGCGGTAGCAGTTAATAGCCCCTTAATAGTAGAAACTCTTTTTTGGAACTCTAGCATTTCTTCGTGGTTTATTTTTTCCACACCAGAAACAACTATTTTTTGAATGGTTTTTCCTATAACCCGAACTATTTTTAAGGCGATAAGAGCAAAGAGAACAACAAAAAATATTTGAATTGATATTTCAATGAGTTTTACTTGATATTTTGATAATAATTCCATTAAATTCATATTATTAGGGTACTGGTTTTATATAAATCCTGCAAGTGGTTTTATATTATTAGATTTACAAGAAGTGGTTCTAACTTTAAAATGAATTCTGAAAAATGAAGACATTAATGGTTTTAACAATATTGGGGATAGGTCTCTCTTTCTTTAAAGATAGAGAGAAAACTTTGCAAGGAATTCGCAAGGGACTTAAAATGTTTGCTGGAATTTTACCGGCTTTAATTTATATTCTTATCTTGGTTAGTGTTCTCTTGTGGATTTTTCCTAAAGAAACTATTTCCAGTTTTTTAGGTTATGGATCTGGCTGGATTAGTTTTTTTGTAGCGGGCATTATAGGTGCGATTTCTTTAATCCCTGGCTTCGTCGCTTATCCTTTAGCTAATGTTTTATTAAAAAGCGGTGTTTCTTATCAGATTTTAGCGGTGTTTATTACTACTCTGATGATGGTTGGAGTTTTAACATTGCCAATAGAAGCAAAATACTTCGGTTGGAGGTCTAGTATCATTCGCAACGTACTTAGCTTTATTGCGGCCATTATAATCGGTTTTTTGATGAGGTTCTTTTTATGAATGCATTAGTAATTATTTTAAATAACTTTTGGATGTTCTTTCGAGAAATGATTATGTTCCTTCCCTTAATGTTCGTTTTAGTTGGATTAATTGATGTTTGGTTTCCAAAAGAAAAAGTTGAAAAACATATTAACAAAGAGTCTGGAATTAAGGGGATGTTTCTTGTTGTATTACTTGCGATGTTTCAAGCTGGACCATTGTATGGTGCTTTTCCTGTAGCAGCGTTATTGTGGAAAAAAGGATCTAGCATAAAAAATATTTTTATTTATTTAGGAGCTTTTTCAACATTAAAAATACCAATGCTTTCTTTTGAAATAGGTTTTTTAGGCTTAAAGTTTACTCTTTTAAGAACTCTTTTCACGTTACCTTTGTTCATTATAATTGGCTATATAATGGAATGGGCATTAAAGGATACTGATTTTGAGGTTAAAACAGTAGAAAAAGAAAAAGCCAAAAAATCAATCAAGGTTTAAGCTTTTGCTATCGTTTTCCCTAGTTCTCTCGCTAATTCTTTTGCATTTTCATCAGGGTTCCACTGGTTTTTTAATCCCTCATTAATAACTTCAAAGCCTGCCTCAGACAATGAATCATTTAGCACCTTTACTGATTCTCCACTCCATCCGTAACATCCAAAAGCTGCTGCCTTTTTCCCTTTAAACTTCATTTCTTTGACTAAATGAACGAGTCCTGCCATGGAATGTAAGATGCTATTAGAAACAGTGGGCGAGCCAAAGATGACAGTTTTCGACCTGAACACTTCAGTAATCAAATCATTATCATCACTTCTTGCATGATTATAAATTTTTATAACTACATCTGAATCGACAGAGCGGATTCCTTCTGCTATTTGCTCGGCTAGTGTTCTTGTGCCATTCCACATCGTATTGTAAATAATAGTAATTTGGTTTTCTTGATAATTATTCGCCCACTCAGCATACTTTTCAATAATTTGTGTTGGGTTATCTCTCCAGATTACTCCATGGCTTGTGGCAATAATGTCGATTGGTAGTTTTAATGATAAAATTTCATCAATTTTCTTTGTTAAGATTGCACTGAAAGGCGTTAAAATGTTGGCATAATACTTCATTGCTTCATTAAAAAGATCACATTGGTCTACTAAATCGTTAAAGAGCTGGTCGTTTGCAAAGTGCTGACCAAAAGCATCATTACTGAACAGTATATTGTCTTTTGTAAGATACGTTGCCATGCTGTCCGGCCAATGTAGCATTTTCATTTCAATAAATATCAATTGTTTGCCGTTTCCAATGTCCAGACTGTCACCTGTTTTTACTTCTTTAAAATTCCAATCTTTGTGATATTGGCCCTTTAATGATTTGATTGAGTTTGCGGTGCAGTAAATGGGAGTATTAGGAATTTTTTCCATCAAAGCTGTAAGGGCTCCGCTATGGTCCACTTCTCCATGATTCATTATAATAAAATCAATTTTTTTCAAATCAACTTCTGTGGATAAGTTTTGAACAAATTCATCCGCAAAAGGCAACCAAACAGTGTCGATTAATACTGTTTTTTCTTCTTTAATTAAGTAAGAATTGTAGGTGGAGCCTTTGTGAGTTGATAGTTCATCCCCGTGAAAACTCTGTAGTTCCCAATCAATTTTACCTACCCAGTCAACATTGTTTTTTATATTTTTTTTCATAATAACACCATCCCTGTAACTTGTATTAATTTATAAAGATTATAGCGTACTAACTTTTTAAAACCAAACAGGTTATTGCTAGATGGAATTAATAAAGAGAAGCTGGAGAATATAAACGGTTATAGTTGCTGGTGTTTTAACAAGAAAACATCAAACAAAAAGCTTTTAAATCCCTAGAATTATTCGAGCAGTATTGAAATAAAGAAATAAACCCGTGATATCAACCACGGTTGTAAGAACAGGGTTGGCAACTACTGCGGGGTCGAGTTTTAGCTTGCTTGCAAGTATCGGTAACATGGAGCCTATCATGGTTGAGGTAATAACTTGTAAACTTAAACCAATGGAGACAGCAAGAGCTATTCTTGTGAGCGTTAGATTCTCGGGGATAACTACTCCTGATGTAAAGAAAATTATTTTGGCAGCTACTAGAACAGCCAGAACACCAGCTAGCATCAAAGAGATACTCAATTCTTTAAATAAAATTCTAAAGACGTCTTTAGAAGAAACTTCTTTTAAAGACAATGCTCTTACTATAACTGTAGCAGATTGGTTGCCTGAGTTGCCCCCTGCATCAACAAGCATTGGCATATAGAGTGCAAGCAACATAAGGTTAAAGAGTGTAGCTTCAAAATGATGGATGATCATGCCGGGAATTAGCCCCACCATTGCTAGTACAACAATCCACACCGACCTATCTTTAAAGTGTGTCCAAGCCGACTTTTTTAGATAGGCACCAGCTTCGTGACTACCAGAAATAGCCATTAATTTTTCAATATCTTCCGTTTGTTCTTGGGTGATAACATCGATGGCATCATCGTGGGTAATAATGCCAACAAGTGCATTATTTTCATCAACAACAGGTATAGCAATAAGGTCGTACTTTTGGAGTCGCCTGGCTGCATCTTCTTGATCTTCGGTTACTAGGCAGGTGATAGGCTCTTGTTGCATAATATCTTCTAGTTTGAGGCTTGGTTTGGCAATAAGGAGGTCTTTTAGTGAAACAAATCCTTTTAGTTTTCTATCCTGGTCAACGATGTATGAATAATAAATGGTTTCTGTATCAGGAGCTTCTTTTCTGATTTTTTCTATTGCTTCAGTGACTGTATTTTTTTCAAAGAGAGCTACATATTCCGAAGTCATTACTGAACCAGCGGTTTTTTCTGGGTAGGAGGATAGTTTGAGGATGTCTTCTCTTTCTGCTTGAGCTAGAGCAGGTATGAGTAAGTCTTGGATTTCTTTAGAAAGTTTTTTAAAAAGATCAGCTCGATCGTCTGGGGGCATATCTGTAAAAATTTGAGAAAGCGAACGCCTAGACAATCTTTCTGCAATTAGTATTTGTGTTTCGAGGTGGATGTGGCTAAAAATTTCGGCGCGCACTTTGGAATCTAATTTCAAGAGTAGCTTCCAGATAATGCTTGGGTCTATGGTAGAAATAAGCTCAGCTGATTCAGCGGGATGCTGTTCTTCAAAAAGATTGATAATTGTTTCGTAGTCTTTTTTCTCAAGGATTTCTTCAAAAATAATTATTTCCATTACTTATTCTCCTTAGATTTAGTAAAGCTGATACTTTAGTTTTTTAGGTGCGTTTAACGTCTAATTAAAAAGGCATTAGTATTGTATCTGTTAAACAAAGTAGCGTCTACCAACTACAAGTTTGGGGAAAGCAGTTTAAGATAAAGAACAATGAAAGAGCAACAGTTTTTTGTGCAGTAAATCCTTAAATTCCTAGAAAAAGTCTAGCTATATTAAAATAGAGAAGCAATCCAGTTATATCAACCACGGTTGTTAGCACTGGATTGGCAATTACAGCAGGGTCTAATTTTAGTTTGCTTGCAAGTAATGGTAACATAGAACCTATCATGGTTGCGGTGATAACTTGTAATCCTAATCCAAAGGACACTGCAAGAGCTATTCTCAAAAGCGTTAGATTCCCTGGTATTGTCATGCCAGAGGTAAAAAAAAGTATTTTTGTGCCGATTAATAAAGCTAAAACACTTGCCAGCATTAAAGAAATACTTAATTCTTTAAATAATATTTTAAAAACGTCTTTAGTCGAGACTTCTTTTAAAGACAAGGCTCTGACAATAACTGTTGCTGCTTGGTTGCCTGAATTTCCTCCCGTGTTGGCCATCATTGGCATATAGAGTGCAAGTAACATAAGGTGCAAGAGTGCGTCTTCAAAGTGATGAATTATCATACCTGGAACTAGCCCCACTATTGCTAGTACAACAATCCACACGGACCTGTCTTTAAAGTGAGTCCATGCTGTTTTTTTGAGATAGGCACCAGATTCGTGACTGCCAGAGATAGCCATTAATTTTTCAAAATCCTCTGTTTGTTCTTGGGTGATAACGTCGAGTGCATCATCGTGGGTGATAATGCCAACGAGAACGTTGTGTTCATCAACAACGGGTATAGCAATAAGATCGTATTTTTGGAGTCTTCTGGCTGCATCTTCTTGGTCTTCTGTTACTAAACAGGTAGCAAGGTCTTGTTGCATAATGTCTTCTAGTTTTAGTTTTGGTTTGGCAAGGAGGAGTCCTCTTAGTGAGACAAAACCTTTTAGTTTTCTGTCTTGGTCAACAATGTATGCATAATAAATGGTTTCTGTGTCAGGAGCTTCTTTTCGAATCTTTTCTATTGCTTCAGTGACTGTATTTTTTTCAAAGAGAGCTACATATTCCGATGTCATAACTGAGCCAGCTGTTTTTTCTTCATAAGAAGATAGTTTTAGAATATCTTCTCTTTCTGCTTGGGCTAGTGCAGGTATGAGTAAGTCTTGAATTTCTTTGGAAAGTTTCTTAAAAAGGTCAGCTCGATCGTCTGGGGGCATATCTGTAAAAATTTGAGAAAGCGAACGTCTAGACAATCTTTCTGCAATTAGTATTTGTGTTTCGAGGTGGATGTGGCTAAAAATTTCGGCGCGCACTTTGGAATTTAATTTTAAGAGTAATTTCCAGATAACAGTGGGCTCTACAACAGAAATAAGCTCAGCTGATTCGGCTGGATGTTGTTCTTCAAAAAGGGTGATAATTGCCTCGTAGTCTTTTTTCTCAAGGAGTTCTTCGAAAATGGTTATATCCATAGTTTACTTCCTTAGGCTTAGTTAGTTTGCAGTTTTTCATGTACTTATCGCAATTACGATTAGTTCATGGCGGAGAGTGAGGGATTTGAACCCTCGCGGCAGTAGTAACCACCCTACAGGTTTAGCAAACCCGCCCCTTCAGCCTCTTGGGTAACTCTCCAAACCTAACTAAAAATGTAAGAATATTATATATGCTAAACAAGCTAGCGTCTACCAACGATAAACTTAATGAAATAAATTAATATAAAACACGATAATTTAGTATGATGTTAAAAAAGATAAAAAATATAATCGATAATTTATTAAACTATTTGTTAGAAGCTTACTGTTAGTATTTATGAATAGTTACTTAATTTTTTTGAATTATGGCTTATTAAAACAATTTTTGATAAATTCGTGGTTTTGATTTTATTAGGATAGCGCATAAGTAAGGGTTAATTATGAAAACAAAAATAGTTTCTTTATTTGATATAAACCTTAAGAGTTTAATTGAGCCTTTAGAAAACAAGGTTGTTGTTGGTGGATACCCCATGTGGTATAGGTATAATGAAACAGAAATAGCAAAAATTCCTGAGTTTGGTAAATTAAAAGAGAAACTAAATAATAATGGTGACCCGTATAGATGGATACATACAGAATATATGTTGCAGAGCTTATATTTGATTGCTAATCCAGATAACAAAGCCAGTTATCAGAAGTTTATAGAGGGAAGGGGTAATGGTCTGGATCCCTACCTTTCCTTAAATCAGTTTGATGATTTGCGAGCATTGGTTTTTCAAACATTAAAAGATTCAAAAGACTTTAAATTTATGGAACATCTGATTGCCACACATGATGTTGGTTGTATTTATGGAGAGGCTAGGCACTTTGTTAGGAGTGGAGCAATGAGTGTAGATATTTTTAAGCAACTTGGGTTTTCTGATGATATGGCAGAAATGGCTGGATTAATCAATGGTAACCATTCTTTGCTTGGCGACATTCTTCTTGGAGAGGGAACTCCTGACTTTGCAATAAAAGTTTATCGAAAAATGTCTGATTTGTCTGTCAAAATGGGTAAAAGTATAGATTATGGATGGCGACTTTTGTTTATTCTTAATGCGATAGATGTTGATGCTGCGTATAGAGGCTTTTTAACGCAAAGTAAGTTTCAGGAATTGCAAACAGTTAGAGATTTTAGTCATTTATTAGAATTGGATGCTGTGTGGGAAAACCACAGGAAAGTACTTCTAGGTCTTCCCGCGGAGAGTGAAACTGTTGATTGGTTTAAGGATTTATATTTGCAGTATTGTTATGACAGAATTCGAGAAATGGATACTGATGATGCATATAAATTATTAAACACACTATCAGTTTTAGATTATCGTTTGAAGCAAGAGGTACCTGGAAAGTTTTTTTGCATTACCTTTAAATCAGGTAAGTTGCATGATTTGTCGTTAATGAAAGAATTTGTAGATAAGGAATTTGCTTATGATTACAATAAAGAGCACGAGCCCTTTTTAAGGGAAGATGGTAATTTAGTTTTGTTTCAGGGGGTTGTGAATGGTCTTCCTTTTCAAATTATGAGTGATGGTTATCTAGAGATTAACGATACGAACCAATAATTGAATAGTTCAATTAGTACTTTTATGAAACAACAACCCTTAGTATTTATGAAGCAAATATTCTAGCATAACGTCTTGGTCAAAGGTTTTAGTGTTGACCAGCACTGGTTCCAAGGGAAATTCGATAAGCGTTTTATCTAGTTTGAACATGGGGATAGCTTTATCGTCGTTTAACAACCTTGGAGCAATGAAACGGATGAATCTATCAACGGAATTACTTTGGAGAAAGGATGAGGCTATTTGACTGCCTCCTTCCACAAAAATAGAAAAAATATTTAATGCATATATTTCTTTAAGAAGTCTTTTAATATCAAACCCAGATTCTTTTAATTCAAGGAAAATAAAGTCGCTGCCTTGGTCAGATATGGCTTGAAGTTTTTTCTTGAATTCTTCTTTTTCATTAACCAATGCTGGGTATTGGGTTACGAAGACTATTCTGTTTCCTGATTCAAATATTTTGGCATTGGGAGGAACTTGTAAAAAAGGATCTACTATTATTTTAGTCCAATTAAGTTTCTTTTTTGTGTGACGTACAGTAAGCGTAGGGTTGTCGCTACAGACTGTTCCGGCACCGACTAGAATAGCATCATGTTCATATCTGAGCTGATGGACATATTCACGACTTTTTTCATTTGTTATCCATTTGCTATTGTAAAATCTATCAGCTATTTTGCCATCAAGAGTTGTTCCTAATTTAAGTGTTACATAGGGACGGTTATATTTAATGTTTTTTATAAATTGTTGGTTCTGCACTTTTGCTTCTTTTTCAAGCATCCCAAACTCAATAGCAACTCCATTAGTCTTTAAGATATTTTCAGACTCTGAAACAAGAGGGTTTGGGTCTTTCATGGCTACGACGACTTTAGAAATTCCAGCTTCAATAATTGCATCAGTGCATGGTGGTGTTTTTCCAAAATGACAACAAGGTTCAAGGGTAACATAGAGAGTGGCTCCGTTTGCTTCGGCACCAGCTCTGTTAAGTGCTATTTTTTCTGCATGAGCTTCTCCGTATTTTTGGTGAAACCCAGAGGCAATAATTTTATTATCTTTAACAACTATTGCTCCAACCATTGGGTTGGGAGAAACACTTCCTGCGCCTTTAATGGCTAAAGATAAAGCTTTTTTCATGAATTTGCTATCGAGAGATTGAGCAGGGCTAAGCATTTTTTAGAATAGAGATTGTTTCTGGAATGTTTTTGCTATTGAAAATTGTTGAGCCCGCGACCAAAATATCTACTCCTGCTTCCGTAATTGCTTTTGCGTTCTCTATTGTTACGCCGCCATCTATTTCTATCAGGGTTTGTAGTCCAAGTTCTTTGATTTTATTTTTTAGGGTTCTTACTTTTTCTAGAGTGTATTCTATAAATTTTTGACCACCAAAGCCAGGATTTACAGACATTATTAGAACAAGGTCTACCATTCCCAGAACAGGAAAAATGTTTTCTACTGGAGTAGCAGGATTAATGGAGACACCAGCTTTTGCGCCACTGGCTTTAATTTGGTTAATAAGTCTATCTAAATGGTTGCTTGCTTCATAGTGAACTGTGATTATGTCTGCTCCAGCGTTTCGAAAATCTTGGATGAAATTTTCAGGGTTAACTATCATCAAGTGAACATCAAGTCGAAGATTTGTAATTTTTTTAAGGTTTTTTATGACAACGGGGCCGATTGTTATATTGGGAACAAACTGTCCATCCATAACGTCGATGTGCACGTAGTCTGCTGAGCAGATTGCTTTAATGTCTTGTTCTAGATTATTGAAATCAGCAGAAAGAATCGAAGGTGCTATTAGTGCCATGTGTTTATTATAAAGCTAAAAGCTAAAAGCTGAAAGCCTAAAGCTGACACGCGAAAAGTTAAAATCAGAGATAAAGAGGCAATTTATAATGCTGAAAGGTGGAAAAGAAGCTAGGCGTTTAATATTTAGGTTTTATTTTTTTTAATTCCGAATAAATTTTAACGTATGATTCGTATCGCGACTTGTGAATATGACCATTATTTGTGAACTCTTTTATGGCACATTGAGGTTCATTGAGATGTTGGCAGTTATCAAATTTACATTTTCCATCATATTTAGAAAATTCCGGAAACAAATGTTTTAGATTGGCTTCTTTCAGCGTTTCAAGGTCAATCATTGAGTAGCCAGGTGTGTCAGCTAGAAAGCAGTTATGTTCTTTGTTAAAGTATAGAACTGTTTGGGAGGTGGTTTGTTTTCCTTTTTTAGTTTTTTCAGAGATTGCACCTGTTTTGATAAAATTTGTTCCAAAGAGCTGGTTAATTAGTGTTGATTTTCCAACACCAGAATTGCCTGCAAAAGCAATGGTTTTGTTGGTGATTAATTTAAAGATAGTTTCTTTGTCTTCTTTGGATAGAGAGATAGCAGAAACGAAGTAACAGTCATAGCCAAGCTTAATGTACAAAGATAGTTGTTTTTTGTTTTCTTCTGTAGATAAGTCTGTTTTATTAAAGACGATGATCGGCGTAACTTGTAAGTGGCTATAGTAACTTAGAAAGCAATCTATCAGGTAATAAGAATAATCAGGGTCTTTTATTGAGACTACAAACAAGATAAGGTCGACATTTGCAAGAAGTGGTTTTTTGATTAAGTTTTTTCTGGGTAGTATTTTGGTGATTATCGTTCCTTGGCTGTCTTGTTCAAACTCTACTTGATCGCCAACTGCAGGGCTTTCAATGGACTTTTTTTTATACGCGAGAAGTTCTTGTTTAGTTGTGGTATTTAATAGAGTGAAGATATTATTGTGAAGCTTACAAACAACTGCGGTTTGAGGCATTAGTTAAAACAAAACAAGTGCCGTTTTTGCAAGATTGTCATTAAAGAAAACATCGATTTTGTTACCTAAAAGTTCTTCAAGCTCAAAATAAAGCTCTTTTCCAGAAGGGATATCTTCATTAAAAAGGGTTTTTGGAATACTTCCAGAGACAGAAACTATTTTTATATTTGTTTTCTTATTAGTTTCAGAATTAGGTATTTGTAACGAAATATTCACCAAGGCTTTGTTGCTGCCTTCTATGATTTTATTGATAGTAATAGTGACAGGAAAACCTTTAGAAACAATTATGTCAATTGTACTGTTTCTTTCGATGTATTCTCCACCATTAGGACTTGTTGAAATTATAGTGCCTTCTTTATATTCTGCGGAGAAAGCGTCTTCTAGTTGCTGGATAGTAATGTTGTATTCGGCTAACAAAGCGCTCGCTTGTTCAGGTAAGAGCCCAGATAAGTGCTGTAGGCTAATTTGTTCTTGACCGCTGTTGAGTATATACAATATTTTTCTTCCTGCCTTAACTGTTCTTCCTGGCTCAGGGTCGGTTGCTAGAATAATGTTAGGTGTTGCTTCTTCTGAAAACCGACTTCCGCCTAGCAGTGGTTCAAGGTTTTCTTGTTTTAAAATAAATTCTGCATCATTTACGTCTAAGCCAACGACATTCGGAACACGTACATTAGGAATAGCTTTTATGTAATTTATTAAGAAAGAGTAGAATAACGCACAGATTAATCCGACTACAGCTATAGCAACTGCGTATTTTATAAGTAATTTTTTATTTTTAACATCAACCTCTGACGTGTTCTCGTTCGAAGAGAGGGGTTCTTTTGTTGTGTTGTTTTGTGTTTCTTCTGCCATTAGAAATAACCTTTCTTTATTTAAGAAAGAGTATACCTTGAACGTATAATTGTTATCAAGTTTTATAAATAAGGGTGTTTATTTATTTTATTTGCAAGATAGTTACTAAGAGGTGTTGATTAATTTTTTTTATAAAAGGTAACTCCATGGTTGTTAATATGTTTGATAAGATCAACATTGTCTAACTTTTTAAAGATGGAAATATCTACTTTGTATGGAATAAGGAGGTCATCTATATTGTTGGACAATTGTAGCAAGTCATCGGCTGAAAATTCATTGTCCATAATGGAAATATCAATGTCTGACCACTCTTTATAAGTGCCTAGAGCCCTAGAACCATAAAGTTTGACTTCTGTTAGATTATTGGTTTTTTTAAAAAGATTGATGAGTTTAGTGCTGGATTCCTGACTTATACCGTTGTTCATTTTAGAGTAGCCTGGTCATTGTTTCTTCAAATTGTTTTAAAAGGGCATAATATATATCAATGGTTTTGGAAACAATGTCATTGGCTATTTTTTTATTATAGGTGTGAGAGGTAAGGTTCCTGCTTTCGATCATATTCATCCAGTCATCTCCGCTGGAAATCAGTTCATGAGCGAAGGCTTCTTTTGTGGCATCTTTTGAGCCATATATTTTGATGTTTCCAGTGTGTTCCAGAAAATCTTTAACAGTTTTCCAGTACAGCTCATGTGTAAATTCAAAGCCTTGTATAATTCCTTGTTTTTCCAAATCAGTTAGTTTTCTTGATTTGGAGAGATTCACACCATCAGATAATGATTCTAAAGCGGTTTGGTAATTATTAAAACGTTGCTTCCATCTTATATCCATCATAGCTTCAAGTTTATCATAGCCTTGTTATATTTTCTGTTTATCTTAATAAGTGGGAAGAGGGGGAAATATAGATGGTTGGCATAAATAAACTTGCTTAATCTAGGCATCTTTCATATAATAATGTTTACGTTTTGTGGACCCCACTTCGCAAGCTAAAGGCTTTAAGCTGTAACAGAAAATTGATATAGTTATGGAATACATTAAATGGACAGATGGCCGAGTGTTCCGAGAAATAAAAATCTTTGATTTTGTAATTTCTCGAGAATCCTCGAAAGGA
>JAQWCF010000015.1:0-5342 GCA_028706105.1 Candidatus Margulisiibacteriota bacterium | reverse complement strand
ATTTCTCGAGAATCCTCGAAAGGAAGCGAAATCAAAGATTTCGAACCTTTCGGGAGCTAAAGGCTTTAAGCTGTAACAGAAAATTGATATAGTTATGGAATATATTAAATGGACAGATGGCCGAGTGTTCCGAGAAATAAAAATCTTTGATTTTGTAATTTCTCGAGAATCCTCGAAAGGAAGCGAAATCAAAGATTTCGAACCTTTCGGGAGCTAAAGGCTTTAAGCTGTAACAGAAAATTGATATAGTTATGGAATATATTAAATGGACAGATGGCCGAGTGGCTAAAGGCGGCAGACTGTAAATCTGCTCGGGTGACCGTACGTTGGTTCGAATCCAACTCTGTCCACCATTTAAATGTCCCATAGCTTTGCTTTCTTCTCAGTCATTTACGGTTCCTCTCAATGTAAACTCCTTCGTCAAAATCTTCGCTATATAAAGATTACAAAAACTTACTTTAAAGATGTCTCTAATGAATTTACATAAGAAGAAAGAGAAGAAAGAACATTTTGGTCTCTTTCAGATAATTGCCCAGAGAGTATAGTTTCCAATTTTTCTTTATAAACAAAGATATCTGGTTTTTCATCAATCATGGGATTAATTAGCCTATCTTCACAAAACTTTTTCCATTTTATGGAATCCTCTTTACTTAAAACTTCTGGAAAGTTTCTAGCAACAAAACGCCACAATAGTTCACTGATACGTTTATCCAAAAATTTATTTTTTAAGTTAAGTAATTTTTCAGGTTTAGTAGAATGGATTTGAGCTAACATTTGTTTGTCTTTATCATCAAAGAATCCACCAGAATATATCTGACGTTCAGGATCTATTTCAGAGACATTTATATCTATTTCTTTTTCGTAAATTATAGTTAATTTTTCCTTGATAGCTTCTTTGTTTTTTTCTATTAATTTTAAATTGTCTTTGCAGGTAACTATATCTATATTTAATCTTTTCAGAGACGCTTCATCCACAACATCTATTGGTGCTACTATTGGGCATTTATTAATATGTACGCCCTTAACGTGGATTCTTTGTTCATTAGCAAGGTCTCTGGTGAACAGCCGCTTCTCAATATCTATTGTAGAGGAGTTTATGAGCTCATTTGGACTATATCGCAGGTCATAGGCTAGAACACAGTTATTGTTCTTGGGGTGTCGCATTAGAGGAGTCATAAGAGTTGTGCATCCATTGACAGAGGTGAACATATTAGAGGTATGAACAAAAATATCTTCAGGGCTACGATAAACCAATTTAAGTATTTCTTGTTTAAAGCGATTGGCATAAAAAAATGAAAAAGTTTTTGGTTGCATTTCTTTAATTAATTTTAATAAAGCAATAGTTGCATAGACGTCTGATAAGGCATCATGGGCATCAGCGTGTTCTAAGTTATTTGCTACGGTCAATTCTTCCAGCCTGAAGCTTGGTTTGTTGTCTTCATTAATTACCCAGTTAATGCCTTCTGGGCGCAAATCATGAACTAAGCGGATAAGATCTATGATATCCCAGCGAGAATTACCGTTAGCCCATTCTCGATAGTAAGGATCAAAAAAATTGCGATAGAAAAGGTTGCGAATAAACTCATCATCAAAACGAATATTGTTATATCCTACTACGCAGGTATTGGGAATGCTGAATTCTTTATGTATTTTTTTAGCAAATTCATATTCAGAAATTCCGTTTTCCATAACAAATTTAGGAGTAATCCCATGCACTAAAGAGGCTTCTATTTCTGGTAAATAGTCTTCTGTTAATTTGCAGAATAAAACGAGTGGTTCACCAATCGGAACGAGGTCTTCATTGGTACGCACACAAGCGAATTGGGTAATGCGGTCTACTTGAGGGTGTAGACCATAGGTTTCTAGATCGTAGAAGAGGAAGGTTTGGGTTTGTTGCAATGTTTATCCCTTCGATTTATTTAATACTTCCCAAGAAAGTTCGTTTGATAAATTATATTATATGCGAGCAAGGCTATTTATTAAAGGAAAGCTGGTCATAAGCTTGTTTATCTTCCTTATAACACATGCAGTATGACAGCTATCGTCGTAGGTATATTAGTTAAGTTAGTTTCTTCATTTAAACACTCAGCTAACGTATAATAAACAAAACAATTATATTTTATAAAGGAAAAGAGCTAGAAAATTAACATTGAAAATCCATTAGAGATATTAACTAAAGTTTTTGGATACAAGAGCTTTCGAGGAAAACAATTAGAAGTTATTGAACATTTATTAAAGGGAAATGATTCTCTAGTTCTTATGCCTACTGGCGGAGGGAAATCTCTTTGTTTTCAAATTCCTGCTATCTGCCTTGAAGGCGTTGCTATTGTTGTTTCTCCTTTAATTGCTCTCATGCAAGATCAGGTAACCGCCTTGAAAAATCTAGGGATTAAGGCAGAGTTTTTAAATTCAAGTTTAAGCTTTGCTGAAAAGAAATTAGTTGAAGATAAAATACTTAAAAATGAACTAGATTTAGTTTATGTTTCTCCAGAAAAACTAAATACAGAGGAGTTTCTGTCGCTTTTAAAACAATCCAAGCTTTCACTTTTTGCTATTGATGAGGCTCATTGCGTATCTCAATGGGGTCATAACTTTAGACCAGAGTATATAAAGTTTTCTGCATTAAAGGAAACATTTCCCAAAGTCCCCAGAATTGCCTTAACAGCAACAGCAGATGAGATTACTAGAACAGATATTATCAAGAACTTGAATCTTGAGAAGGGAAAAGTTTTTGTGTCTAGCTTTGATAGACCGAATATTGAATACATTGTTAAAACTAAAGATAAAGAACAACAACAGCTTTTGCAGTTTATAAAAACAGAGCATAAAAATGATTCAGGAATAGTTTACTGTATTTCCAGAAAAAGGGTAGAAACTATTGCTGAGTTTTTGAAAAAAGAAGGATTTGATGTGCTTCCTTATCATGCGGGTATGGATAATAAAACACGAACAATAAATCAAGAAAGATTTATCAAAGAAGAAGCAGTTATTATGGTAGCAACGATTGCTTTTGGTATGGGCATTGATAAGCCAGATGTTAGATTTGTTGCGCATCTTGATTTGCCAAAAAGTGTTGAAGCCTATTATCAAGAGACAGGTCGTGCTGGTCGAGATGGCCTGCCTGCTGATGCCTGGATGGTTTATGGGTTAAAGGACATAGTTCAGTTACGTCAATTTATTGAAAACTCTGAGTCGCCGCAGTCTCAGAAACGTCTTGAACATCAAAAATTGAATTCACTAATTGCTTATGTTGAGGCAATTCATTGTAGAAGAACAATTTTGTTAGAATATTTTGGTGAAGAGTCAAAACATAAATGCAATAATTGTGATAATTGCAATGAACCTCCAGTTACTTATGATGCAACGATTGATGCCCAGAAAGCTTTGTCTTGTATTTATCGAGCACAAACAGAGAGGTATGGCTTTGGAGTAGGGCATATTGTTAATATTTTAATTGGTAAGGCAGATGAGAAAATAAGAAATTTCCAGCATGACAAGCTAAGCACCTTTGGCATAGGTGCGGATGTTAGCGATGCTCAATGGAGGTCTATAATCAGACAGCTAGTTATTTTAGGATACATTGATATTGATATGCAATATTCCTCCTTAAGAACCAATGCTAAAACAATGAAGATGTTGAAAGATGGTGGGGAAAAGGTTGAATTAAGAAAATATATTTTAGAAAGCAAAACAAAGAATAAGCGAAACAACACCATCAACAAAACTTCTCTAACAGCAAGCGAGGATATTAATTTATTTAATGAACTTAAGAAACTTAGGCTTTCTTTTGCTAAACAAGAAAACATGCCACCATATATTATTTTTAGTGATAAATCCTTAATTGATATGGCTGATAAAAAGCCGAAAACTATGAAGGAAATGGCTAGTATCTCTGGAGTTGGAGATTACAAGCTTAATAAATATGGAATGGTATTTTTGGAGGTAGTTGAAAAGTATAGTTGAGGTATGTTATCCAGCTTTTTTGTGGTTCTTTCTTATTTAAGTTGCAAGTCTAGGATTTAATAGACCACAATGTTGGTGAATTGTTAATCGAAAATAATCAATATCTTTGTACCCATAAGCCATCCTTTTTAAACGTTTAATTTTATTGTTAAACCCCTCCGAAATAGCTGAACTAATTTTTTGTTTAAACCAGTTTAAAATATAGGCAATTTTCTCAAAAAGCTTATTTGCTAACAGCTGAAAAGGTTTACTGTTGCTATTACTAGCTTGAATAAACCAATCTAATAAATGATTAGTTATATCAACAAAATTATCACCCATAGAATATATTTGTAAAAAGGTCTCTTTTAGCAACATCGCCTCATATATTGGCTTGTTAATTTGGCAAATTTTCTCAAGATTATTAGCTTGTGTGCTGGTTAAATTATCTTTATTTTTCAATAGAATAAATCTTTGCTTGCATCCCATCATTTCTGCCAATTCATCGTTATCGTTTTTTTTTGCCTTCGCCAGCTCCAGTTTCCTCACTTCATCAACAGTATTATTGAGCTTCTGAGCTAAATGGAATTTATCATAAACAATTAAGGCATTAACTGCATGCCGAGTTGTCGAACTAATGTATGTTCTGGCTCCATCCATAGCCACTGATTCAATTTTTTCGCAATTTACCTTACCAATTCCTTGATAGTATTGGTCTAAAATTTCAGCCTTTCTACCTTTTGCATTCCAAATAACTAACTTACGATCAGTATCAATCACATTAGTTAAGTAACGATGATATTTTTTATAACTAACTTCATCAACACTTAAATGAATTCCTGCAGGTATAGGGTCTAACTTTTCTTTCGCTTGCTCTTCTAATGCTCGTTTATCAGCTCTATAAACGACCTCATCATTTAAACCTAAATACCAACCAGCTTCTTGATTTGTAGTAATTGCCGTCAGCCTGTTTATTTGTTTTACATATCGATTTGTTATTCTGGCAAATAATTTCAACCAAGGCGTATCCTCTACGTGGATTCGCTTGTCTTCTGGGCAACGATATTTGCGTTTTCTTATGTGCAAATATACTCTTCGTCCAGATATGCTATGGTCTTCGGCAATTGCTATTTCTTCGCTATGATATCCTTGAATATGAGGTTTTTTACAAAACGAACAAATCGCAATATTTTTCTTAGAAGGTCCCATTAATAAATGGAGTTCTTCGTCATTAAAAAATAGTATTTCTTCTACTTCATATCCAGGTAAATTTATTAATTTATTGAGTGTTTTTTTATCCATAATATTTAAAGTTTACGTGAAATATTATAATTCTTCCAGAGCCCTTTTGTTTATTGGCTTTTTCTAAATTATTGCAACTTATTTAAGAAAGAACCTAA
>JAQWCF010000014.1 GCA_028706105.1 Candidatus Margulisiibacteriota bacterium | reverse complement strand
TAGACAAGCTTAGACAACAGACCAGAGATGGGCACATGATGTCTTATCTCAGGTGATGCGATGAAGAGTTTATTGACAAAGGTAAGTTTATATCCGACTGATGAGGTTCGTGAGGGTTGAGGTAGTTTCCTTTTCTTGTTATAAGTATAATATGATTGCTAGTTTAAAATTATCAAAAACGCACAAAGAATCAAGAAAAAAAATGGAACTTGCTGGCTGTAATCAACCAAGTATCAATTATTTTTTGAGTCTTTTAACTAAGATATCAAGTGGGTACAGAGGTTTATTGAAACTAGATGATGACATCAGGAAGGTGTCTGAAAAAAAAGTTTTTCTATATGAGGATATTAAACTAAAGGATAATACTCACAAACTTGGAGAAGCAAATTTAGGCAAGGTTGCTGTTTTAAAACTGAATGGTGGGCTTGGTACGAGCATGGGCTTGCATAAAGCAAAGTCGCTTTTGCCTGTAACCGAAGATGGAAAGACCTATATTGATTTAATAATTACTCAGATTGAGTCTCTCAGGAAAGACACGGGTATTAATATTCCCTTGATATTCATGAATAGTTTTAGTACTCAAAAAGACACTTTAGAGTATATTAGAGATAATTACCCTGAGTTCAAAAATGAGGGTATAGGTTTAGATATTTTACAAAACAAGTATCCTAAATTAAAAACTGATACACTAATGCCTGCAAGTCATACAAATGATCAATATAATTGGAGCCCTCCTGGTCATGGAGACGTGTATACTGTTTTGTATTCATCGGGAATTTTAGAGTCAATGCTTTTATCTGGAATCAAGTACTTGTTTGTTTCCAATGCTGACAACTTAGCTGCAACAATAGATTCGTTGATTTTAGGGTTTATGATAGAAAATGATGTTCCTTTTGTTATGGAAACTGCTAGACGCACGGAATCTGACAAAAAAGGTGGTCACTTGGCTGAAGATTTAAAGGGCAATTTGGTGTTAAGAGAGCTTGCAAATTGTTCTGAGGATGAGGTGAAAAATAATTTTGAAGACTTAGAATTATGGACGGATTTTAATACTAATAATATATGGATAAAACTAGAGGCCTTAAAGGATATTCTAGACAAAAATAATTCAATTATGCCTTTAGATTTAATAGTAAACATTAAAAATAATAATTCTTCTTCCTCAGCCACAGCAGAGGATATTGTAAAAGTTTATCAGTTAGAGACAGCAATGGGTTCAGCAATCAGATACTTCCCTAGTGCTTGTGCAATAAGAATAGACACTAATAAGAGGTTTTTCCCAACCAAGAAAGTTAGTGATTTGATGTTGTTGCTGTCAGATGCCGTTTATTATAACGATAAGGGATCGCTATTATTAAAAAACGGGAGGGAAAAGCCAGTCATTATCTTGAGTAGTCAATATAGCACTGTTCAAGATTTGTATGAGCTTTGTCCAGAAGGTGTTCCTTCTTTAAAGTTGTGCAATAGACTAGAGATTGTTGGTTCAGTTTCTTTTGGTGCTAATGTTGAAATTAAAGGTTTTATTAAAATTATAAATCATACAAAAAACTTGTTTAATATTTCACAAGGTTCAGTGATTACAGAGGATATTTTTGTCGATCAAGATTAGGTTTAATTTTCAAGTCAAAAGTACCAATAATTTTAGCTGTTTATATTTATAAAAACGTAATCATTAAAATTGACAGCCACTAACGCCAATGCTATCATGACACCTGAAAAAAACTTAAAGGTGGTACCATTATGAATAAACTTTTTTCGTCTATTGTTATTTCTATTTTATTAATTTCTTTTACTTTTTTGATTACAGGTTGTGGTGATAAAGAACAAAAAGATGGTCAGACGATTATTTCTATGTGGGTAATGCCAAATTCCTTAGAGCCAGTTAACGATTTAGCTGATATTTTAGAAGATTTTCATAAAGCTAACCCTGATATCAAAGTTCAGCTTACCTCTTTAGATTGGGGCTCCGCATGGCAGAGGATTACAATTGCTACTATGTCAGGAGAAGGTCCAGATATTTTACAGCTTGGAACTACTTGGGTTGGAGCTGTTACTGGTATGGGTGCGTTAGCTGACCTTACAACCAAAGTTAATGATTTAGGTGGAGCATCTTATTTTCTTCCTTCCTCTTGGAGATACTCTGGTATTGATGGCAGCAATGTTGTTACTTCTATTCCTTGGTTCGTTGATGCTAGAGCTATGTACTACAGAACAGACGTCTTTAACAGACTAGGTCTTAGTAAAAACGATTTAGCAACTTGGGAGTCATTTCAGAAGACTTTAGATAAAATTCATAAAGCTAATCTCACAATAGATGGTAAAAGAGTTTATCCTCTGGGCATTACTGGTAAAAATGACTGGAACGTTGTTCATAACTTAGCGCCTTGGATTTGGATGGCAGGTGGAGATTTTCTGAAAGAAAACAATAAAGAATGTGCTCTTTATTCCAAAGAAGCAGCCAACGGTCTTTCTTTCTTAGTAAATTTAGTTATTAAGGGATATGTTCCAGAATCTTGTTTGGAGCAAAACACTTCGCAGGTAGAGAATGCTTTTAATAATGGTGAGTATGCAATAATTTTTACAGGTTCAAACGAGCTAAGAGCTCTTGTTACTCCTGAAGAACAAGGTGGAGCTGCAAATACTTATGTAGCAAAGAGATTTGATATTGCACCTTATCCTGAAGGACCAAAAGGAAAAGTTACTTTTGTTGGTGGTAGCAACCTATCAATTTTTAAGAACTCAAAAAATAAAGATGAAGCATGGGAAGTAATTAAATATTTAGTAGGGAAGAAGGCTCAAGTTGAATATTCAAAGCGCAGTGGATTTCTTCCTTCTGCTATAGAAGCTTTTGATGATCCATATTTCACGCAAGACTCTAGAAGAGCAGTTTACAGAGAAGCAGTAAAGTATGGCCGTGCATATCCTTGTATTCCTGAATGGGCACAGATTGAGCAACCTTTAAATCGAAGATTTGGTATTATGTGGGAACATGTCCTTAGTAATAAAGATAAGTTTTCATATGATGTTATTTATGAAGATGTTTTAAAAAAGGCTACAATAGAAGTTGATAAAGTTCTATTGATGAACAGATAGGCTTTTAGAAGATGACAGAAATTAAATGCATGAGTTTTACTGAAAAAGTAAAACAGTATTATCAGGAACGTAAAGCAAAAGTAAAATACTATTATCATAAATATAAAATAGCTTATTATTTTATATTACCAACAGTAATAGCCATGATTTTAATGCATCTATTTCCAATAGCTCAGGGATTATATATGTCTTTTTTGAAATTAAATAATTTTACTTTAAACCAATATTTAGGTGCTCCTTTCATTGGTTTTGGTAATTTTTATGATGTAATGTTTAACCCTTCAAGTCCAATGAGGATAGGAATCTATGATGCTGTTAGAAACACAATAATCTATTCATTTTTAGTTACGATTGGTCAAACAGCTGTTGGTATGATTGTGGCGTTAATGCTCAGTAATGAGTTTAAGGGGCGAGGGTTGGTAAGAACGTTGTTTATGTTTTCTTGGATCGTTCCAACTTATGTTACTGGTATATTGTGGGGATTTATGTTCCAACAGAGCATTGGAATTATTAATATTATTTTAGTAGATTGGTTACATTTATTAGCACAAAAACCTTTTTGGCTAGTTGGTGTAAACTCTATATGGGCAATTATCATTCCAACAATTTGGAGATTCTGGCCATTTTCCATGTTGATGCTACTTGCGGGGATACAAAATGTCCCTCAGTCTTTATATGATGCTGCGAAGATAGATGGAGCAGGCAAATGGAAAACTTTTTGGAAAATCACTTGGCCAATGTTGAGTCCTGTTTGGATGATATTAGTGCTATTTGGAATAATTTATAATACTTATTCTTTTAATATTGTAATTATGATGTTTGGTAATGGAGCAGGGTTCCCAGGCAAATGGGGCGACTTAATGATGACTAATATTTTTAGAAATTCATTTATGAGATGGGACTTTGGTGCTGGTGCTGCTACTTCTGTATTATTACTTTTTGTGATGATTATAGTTGTTAATTTTTGGTACAAATATTATAAGAAAACAGAGGAGATTTTTTAGTGGCTATTATTAACTATTATCAAAAAGAAAAGATCTTAAGAAACTTTTTTCTTGGCTTAATGTTTGTGTTTTTAATACTTAATTCTTTTCCTATTTTTTGGATGATGTTTTCTTCTTTTAAAAATAATAATGACATCCTCAGCGGTAAGGTTGGGTTTAGTAGAGCTAGGACAGATGTTATCGGAATGGAAATAGTAGGAAAAGATTTTTATGTTTTTTCCCAAGATGGTGGAGTTGCAAAGTATGATATTGATACAAAGAAAGCACTGGATAAGTTTAAAATTACAGGTAGAGATGTGAATTATTTTTTAGACAAAGATCATATTTATATAGCGAATTCGACTAAAGGTCTTTTAAAAGTAGATAGAAGATCTTTTGATATTCGAGCTAAAGCTAAAAATCCCGTGACAGGAGTTGATACGAATCGTTTAGGGAACACGTCCATTGTTGCTTATGATGATGTTGTAGTTTTTACTTTGGAGTTAAAAGGACTAAATAGATTGTTTATTTATAATAAGAAAGACCTGTCTTTGATAAAGACAGTGAGACTAGAAACCGATCATGATAGCTTTATTCGTTCATTGCAAATTTTAGGAGAAAAATTATATATTGGTACAAATAAGTATCTATTGGTTTTAGATAAGACCTCTTTTACAGAAAGCAAGAGAATTAGCTTAGGTGATGATTATTTTCCGGCTGGTATTCAACGAGTTAAGCAGATTAATGGCAATCAAGTTTTATTGTTAGTTCAAAATGGACTTTACGTGATTGATGAAGAGAAAGAATTAGTTGTAGACAGGAAAGATTTTGGCATTACTTTATTTGAAGATATTGTGATAAAAGATAGTAAAGCATATATTGTTAGTCCAACTGGGTTAAGAGTTGCTAATATTTATACTGGTCAAGTTTATTCTGATTCACAGAAATTGGTTAGAGAATTAAAAGACGGAGAGACCGTTGATCCTGCATCTGATTATAGTAGTAGTGAAGCCACAAGAATAATTGCCAATGGTGATGAGTTTATTATTGGGTCATCCTATGGGAGAGTATCTTTCATCAATGACTTGAGTGCAAAACCATATGACTCACTTCAATTGCCATTGGGACACAGATTAGTTATGGTTGAAAATTATGCAGACCTTTGGAAGAATATTGATTTTGGTTTATATTTAAAAAATAGTATCATTATTTCTGGATTTACCATGCTTTTTGCTATGATTTTGGCAACATTGGCTTCTTATGCCTTGGTTAGGTTCAATTTTCCCGGGAATAAAGGTTTCGGCGTTTCTATCTTAGCTACACAGATGATTCCTCAAATTATGTATTTGATTCCTATCTTTATTATGTTTAAGTGGATTAGTGATGTGTCAGGTATTTCAATACAGGGTACGCATGCAGGGCTTACTTTTATTTATACCGCTTTTTTCGTGCCTTTTTCTATTTGGATATTAAGAAGTTTTTTTGCTTCTATTCCTATTGAGCTTGAAGAATCCGCTAGGGTAGATGGTTGTAATGCATTTCAAGTTTTTTATAAAATTACGTTGCCTTTAGCAATTCCAGGCATTGTCGCAACAGGGATATATGTATTTTTACAGGCTTGGGATGAACTTATGTTTGCTTGGATTCTTACAGATTCAAATACCCTAACAATCCCAATAGGAATAAGGCTTTTTGTTGGTAATTATCAGAACAGATATGACTTAATGATGGCTGCTGCAACTGTTGCAACTCTACCAGTATTAATTCTCTTTTTCTTATTGCAAAAACATATAGTCAAAGGCCTTACTGCGGGAGCAGTAAAAGGCTAACTTAAAAGACCAAATTGACTATAAGCCTGTTGCTGTGCATAATATAGGGATATGCTTATTAAACAAAACAATAATGCCAAAAAACCTAATAAAAAATTATTTTATTTTTTGGGAACTTGTATTATTTTATTTATTTTATTTTTATTACTTCGTGGATGCCAAGGAAAACGAAACTTTGACGTATTAATAGCAGACTATCAAAAGCGTTCGATTCCTATCTTGCAATCAGTTTGGGATCATTATGTGAATCATGAAAACTTTGATGCTGATTGGTGGTCTGGTAAGTTTACTCATCCAAAAATGATTGGTGATGATGGTATACCTTATGCGTTTATGGATTCTGGTGATGTAGATAATGATGGGATTGCTGATATAGACTGGTCAAATCCTGCTAAACCCTTTGAACTGTTAGTTGTTAGTGAATCTTCTTCTTATGCGATGCTTAGGGCTATTTTCATGAAAGACAAGAAAACCTATGATAAAGTTTGGAAATGGACTAAAGATAATCTTCAACATAGTCAATTAGATTATGTATATTATTGGAAAGATTTAAATCATCCTAGTAATGGTTGGAGAACCATGGAACAGCTAGGGCTTGATAAAGATAACTTATTCGCCTGGCGATGGGCTCCAACCATTGCCGATAGAAATGGTGACGGAGTAAAAGAGGGTGGTATTATTTATTATAGATGGCAGGCACCATCAAAAGAAAATAATCCAAACGAACCATGGCGTGATGGTTATGACGCTGCTTCTGATGCTGATGAAGATATTACTTTAAGTTTAATAATGGCTCATAAATTATGGGGAAGTAAAAAGGGAGACAAGTACTTAGATTACGAACAGAATGCTAGAGCCATTGTTAAAGACATTTGGGACAAAGAAACTTTTGTTAATAATGGGTTTAGATACTTGGCTGGTGGAGATAATATAAAGGATATCGAAACTGGATATCTTTCCCCTTTTACTTATAGAATATTTGATGATTTCGATCCAGAACATAATTGGTTAGATCTTGTTGATTCTTCTTATCGTGTCTTCAAAGAATCATCAATAATGCCTCTGAAAGATTGGGTTGATAAAACAGGCAAAAGTAATAATCAAGACCCCAACAAGAGACAACGTTGGCCAAGAGCCAATTTGTTGCCAGATTGGGTGAACGTTGATAAGGATGGCAATTTAAGAGATGGTCAGAGCAGAAGAGAGCCAGAGTTTGGCACGGATGCTTTTAGGGGACTTTGGCGCATAGCTGTTGATTATGATTGGTATAGTGATGATAGGGCAAGTGAGTATTTAAGAAAAAATAGCTTGTATGGTCCGTATAATTTTTTAAACTTTAGAATGAATGACCGTAAAGGTGATTGGAATAAAACAGCAAATTATGATGAATCAAAAAAAATTGCCTCAGTTTTTTGGCATGATGGAGCTTATACCCTTTATGAATCCAACTATGAACCAGATCCTTATGAAAACTATGTCTTAGATGCTTCCAGCTCAAGAGCCAATTGTGCTCAGTACGGTGCATATTTATCATATTTTTGGGCTTCGTATTTAGTTGAACCTAGTCCCAAAACTTTTGCAATGATTGAAAAATTATTAAACCCACTAATAACTCCTGAAGCTGATGGTTTTAGTAAAAGACAATACGTTATACCAGACGATCAACTCGCCTTTGAAACGGCTAAAAATTTAGCAAAACATGTGCCAGCTGATAAAGTAGACTCACGTGCAGAAATAGGAACTCCCTATAACGAGTCCGATGGTTGGTATTGTAAGAGCAAAAAAGGTGGCTATTGGACTGTTTTTGACCACTCAGAATGGAATGCTCAGATGGATTACTTTAGTAGTACATGGGCGTGGTTTGGTTTAGCTCATTTTGCAGGATTAATTAAGAATTTTTATGTTCATGATAATACCAAGCCTCAAGTTACGGATTTTGATTTATATTTAGATCCTGACTTCAATTATAAAGTAACTGATCAACCAATAATGGTGGATACCGTTTATGTGAAAGCGGTTGGTAAAGACAAAAACCCAAATCGTCGAGATTTCTTTTATATTAGAGTTGAATCTAACCAAGATGGAGCGTCTCCAATTATTGTTAAAGTTGCAGAAACAAATAAAAATACAGGAATTTATACTGGCAAATTTAGCATTGGTTTGGAGAGTAGTGCTGCCGGTAAAGTTATTGCGGCTTCCGTTGGCAAAGAAATTAAATTAATAGTAGTCCATCAACCGAAAATTAATAAGACTTATAAAATTGGTAAACTCGTTATTCCAACTATTCTTGAGGATTTTGAGAATGGAGCATATGACGATGCTAACCCCTTAGCCTGGTGGACAGATTCTATTTTCCCAAGTTCTGGGAAGCCAGCATTTACTGTTGGTAAGGATGCTGGGATATACATTTGGAAAGACACCAAATGGCATGTTCGTTTTCTGGCAGGTGTTAGTAAAGAAATTTATCATGGAATGATCCTTACAGACGGAAAGATTACATATGCAGATAAGTCTGATACTGAAAACACTGATCAATTTAAAAAATTGGAACGTTCAATTGATTTTAGTTTTACTGAATACAATGGTCTTGATGGTATCGACTTTGTTGCAGATGGGGAATATGTGGTTTTTGATATCAAAAGAAATGGTAGCTATGATTTAGAAGCTTTTAAAATAGGTGTTGATGCTCTTAGTTCTTTTGGTGCACCTCTTGTTTTAAGGAATTATGGCGAAACAGGAACTTATAAATACAATATGAGTAAAAACATCGCTTATAATTCTAATTATGCGTTAAAAATAAACAAGAGTTACATTGGTAAAAGTTATCCTTATTTAGGGGCAGTTATCTTTAACGAAGCTCACAAAGATTGGACTCAGTATGATGAGTTTGAGTTTGACGTTTATCTTAAAAAAGATATCGGAACTATCCGAGTTGATATTCAGGATGAGGATGGAACGGTTGTGATTTTAAATGGATATAACCCTTGGAGTAAAGAAAAGGGTGCTGGTTGGTACAAGTGGAAATCAAATAATTTATTAGGAGTGGACGTTAATGCTAATTTGTTACAGCCATTCTCTATTCGTTATCGAAATTGGTGGAAGGGTTGGTCTTTTGATCAGGGAAGAAACATTGACCGCACAAGTGAAATAGATTTGACTAATATTAAAAATGTTATGTTTTGTATTAACGGCGGAAACAAAGATAATTCCGAGCTAATTATTGATAATCTAACCTTAAAGAAAGAAAATTATTATTATGGGTTCAATAAACCGAGGTCAATTACGGATATAGAGTTTTATGAAGATAAAGATTTTCAAAAGCCTATAGCCAATAATTCTATTTTGAACAAAGATAATATTTTTATTCAAGTAAAAGGCAAAGATAGCTCAAAAGATACCATCGATAGATTTAAGATAAAGATTGAAACAACCGACAGACATTTTGGTTGTGAAGATATGGACTTAGAAGTTATGGAAACGGATATTAATACAGGTATTTATCGAGGACATTTAAAAGTAGGTGTTTATTCTGATTTTGCACATAAAATTATTGGTGCAAGCGCTGGTAATACAGTAAAAGTATATTCTGATGTTAGAAAAGGATTTTATAAACAGTTAAAAGTAGGAGAGTTTGATTTAAAGATTCTTTTAGACAATTTTGATGATATTGCCGCTGGAATAAGACCAGATTCTTGGTGGGTTGATAGTATCGATCCAACTGATGGTAGACCTATTTATCCTGCTGGACAGAAACTTGGTTATTTCCTTTGGAAGGAAAACCAAACTTGGTTTTTGCGTTGGTCTTCTGACCAAACAACACACAAATTTTCAGGATCACTCAAGAGCGATGGGAATATTAATATTATTAATAGATACAATCTTGAGCTAGGAGATTCTATAGTTCAGGAGACGCCTAAACATATTAATTTTTCTACTTTTGAAAAGTTTGCTGAAGATGGTATCGACTTTACGGTAGATGGTACTTTTGTTCAGTTTGATCATTTTATTGATGGCAAAAGATATCCCCAGCTAACTTCGGTTGGTCCAAATGATTGGAATAAAGCGTATACTATACCTTTTATTGTTAAGGATTATGGTCGTACAAAGTCATATGATTTAATGATTTCTAATAAAAGATTTGTTTCAGCTCCAAACTCTCTTAAAGTTGAAAAAACGTATTTTAGTAAGGATTACCCCTATTTTGGTAAATGGGGCTTAAGTGGTGATTTGAAAAAATGGAATGACAAGACAGAATTTGTTTTTTTAATATATTTACCTGGCGATATTGGTGATATTCAAGTTGATATTGAGGACCAAAACAGACAAACTGCGATTTTAAACTCATATAATCCTTATGATTACAATAAAGGTCCTGGCTGGTATCGTTGGAGATCAAACTATCCTTCAGGGCGAGCTGTTTCAGAGAGATCTATAGACGTTAGACCAATCAAAGATCGAAGGTTCTGGAAATCTTACGACACAACATTAGAAGACTATGTGGATGTTACAAGAAAGTTTAAACTAGATGATATTTTGAATTTGGAATTGAGTATTGGTGGGGGCGAAAAAGCAGATTCAATAGTGGAAATTGATGATATGTATTTGATTAGAGGGAACAAGCATATTGGCAGAACCAACCCTAAAAATATTGATTACATTAAATTGTACAAAGATGAAGATTATCAATACGAAGTTAAGGATCTTATTACAACACAGAAAGTTTATGTGGAAATCAAAGGAAAAGATGGCGATAAAAACAGTCGAGACAAAATTAATGTGGAGTTGTTCAGTAATGACGAGGTAGTTGAAGTCAAAACAATTTTTATTGTTTTAGAAGAAACTGCAGCTAATACTGGTATTTATCGAGGGGCATTTAATACAGGATTAAATACATATAAAGATGAAGACATTCTTGGTGCTGCCTGGGGAAGTAAAATTAAAATAGTCCCTCCTGTTGAACAGACGGAGAGCGTTGAGTTTGAAATCGGCTTGTTTGATCTTTTCCATATAATTGATGATTTTTCTGATGGAAGCATTACAGACAAGCACCCAGTTACTTGGTGGGTTTCAGGAGCAAAAGAGTCTGATAAATCTTATATGTTGAGTGTTGCTGGCAAAACAGAAAAGCAACTGAATGTTTATAAAAGATTTAGAGGTGATGCCTATCCTTATTTTGGTGCTTGGGGACTAAAAGGACGTCAGTCGGATTGGTCTGACAAAGAGGATTTAATTGTGGAAATGCAATTAGATAATAATCCGGGTGAATTAAGGGTAGATATTGAGGATCAATCAGGTAACAAGGCGGTACTTAATGGCTATTCTCCTTGGGATGCTGAAAAGGGTGCGGGGATTTATGAGTGGTCTGCTGCCAAAGGTTTTGGTTCTGATGTAGAGATGAAACTTGTTCAAAAAGACAAAATAAGAGATAGAGCATGGTGGAAGGGTTGGAACAGTAATCAACAACAATATGTAGATGTTTCTGATGATTTTGATTTTTTGAGGGTAAGAAATATTCAGTTTTTACTGGATAGTAATGGAAAAGTAGATAAGTCCGTCAAGATTAATAAAATATATTTAAAGAATAAGAATTATCGTGTTGGTAAAAGCAGACCAACATTAGTTAACTCAATAAAACTCTATCATGATCCTGGTTATTTAGTTGAAATAGGGAAGGATGATCATATTCAGTTTAGGAAGCTATATGTAGAGCTTATAGGCAAAGATGCTGATCCGAAAAAATTAGATCTGTTTGATGCTACGTTATTAGTTTATCCAACTGGAGGTAGTTATTATCCAGCTAAGGTTAGGTTAATGGAGACTACAAACAGTTCTGGTCGCTATAGGGGGATGATAGATTTAGGTACTGTGTATAGCCCAATGACACTTGATTACGTGAAGGTAAAAGATAGCGCTGCCATTGAATACGATGCTAAGAATAAAACAAGAAAATTTTTAATAATTTCTTTGATTGATTTTAATCCTAAAATGTATTCATCTTTACAGAAGGGATTTGGTTTTCCTTGGAAATATCTTATTCTTCTTATAATAGTTGCAGCTGTAACTTATTATTTATATAAACGAAAACAAGAAAAAGAAGAAAAAAACTCTAAAAAGTGAGACCAATTTCTTTAACCAAAAACAACTTTAAGGTTTTGGTTAATCCTGCTCATGGAGGCAGAATCCAGCAGTTATATTATAAGGATGTACCTCTCTTATATGTTCCAAAAAAACTTTCTAGCACCAGCTGGACTAATTATGGCGGAGACTTTCTCTGGTTAGCTCCACAGCAAAAGTGGGGAGGTTGGCCTCCCGTAAAAGAGTTTGATAGTTTAGCTTGGGATTTTTTAGCTTCTGAACAAAAGATAGAGATAAAATCAGCTGAGTGGAATGGTCTTGTTTTGGGTAGGACTATTTATTTTCAAGAGAATGATTTAATTGTAGAAAACTCTTTTTTTAATCAATCAGCAACTGTAGCAGAGTGGGGTTTGTGGAATATTTCACAACTATCACTTGACGACTTGTCGGTCATCTTTACTGTTCCTGAATTGAAAATTTTCAGTTATCCCGAAGAAATAACAGTAGGGAAGTTGGCTACAACAGGTAACCTCTTCATAGAGAAAGATAAATATATGATAATACCTCAAAAAAGTTTGGACTTTAAAGTGGGAGGAATTGCTAAGGACAATAAGCTTATTTGCAACATAGGTAATTTAGTTTTAGAGAAAGAAATAATCCTAACGAAAAAACAGCAGAAGACAGAATTTCCACACCAATGTAATATTGAAGTATATAAAAATGATAATTATTTGGAAGCTGAGTTGGTTTGGCCAATGGTAAAGCTAAAACCTGAGGAAACATTTATAGGAATTCAAAAATTCTCAGTTAGGAAAGGATAATAAAATTTTTTCTTATATTCCCTTTTTTAGTGGTAGTTCAGGAAACTGCACGCTAGTTGAGACCAAGAAAGCTAGAATTTTAGTTGATTTAGGCGTCTCTTATAAAAAAATAGCGAATAGTCTGAATGCTTTTAATTTAAGTGGAGCGGATATCCATCGAGTTTACATTACTCATGCACATGCGGATCATGACCAAGGACTTTTAATGTTTATGAAAAACCATCCAACCGAAGTGTATACTAGGGAAGCGACTAAGCAAGTTTTAATAAAAAAATATCCTGGTTTAGCAAAGTTTGAACAACGTATTAAGATATTAAATGGTTCGAAAGAAGATCAAATTCAAGACTTAAAGATTTGTTACTGCAGACTTCCTCATCAAGGGAGGGGCTTGGACTACGATGATACTGGTGAGCATATTGGTTTTGTTTTTGAAGCCTACGGCCATCGAATGTCATTTATGACAGATTTAGGACATTTAACTAACAATATGAAGAATTTTCATCGTAACAATGATGTTTATTTCATAGAGGCTAATTATGATTTGGATATGCAAACTATTTCCAGTAGACCAGATTTTTTGAAAAGAAGAATTATTGGTGACCATGGACATTTGTCTAATTCGCAAACAGCTGAGTATTTATATGAGCTAGCAGACTCTAATAAAACAAAGCATGTGTTTTTGGCTCACTTAAGCCGTGATTGTAATAGTGCAGAATTGGCGATAAGTACAGTTAAACAAAAACTAAAAGCACATCCAATAGGGGATAAAATAGAGATTCATACAGACCAGTTAAAGAGATATTTCATTAAAGCGACTTAAAAAAATCCCTTTACTTGGGGTATAATAACTTTATCGGAGGAACAGATGGCAGAACTAGAAAAGAAAACACCACCACAGAATATAGATGCTGAACAATCAGTTTTAGGTGCAATATTAATAGATTCAGAAGCAATACAAAAAATAATAGAAATATTAGTGCCTGAATATTTTTATAAAAATGCACATCAAATCATTTTTCAAACAATGCTCGACTTGTTAATGAAAGCTGAACCTGTTGATTTAGTTACCTTAAGTGAAAAACTAAGAATATCTAATGATTTAGAACGTGTGGGTGGCATGACCTATCTTACGGATTTAGTTGATGTTGTCAGTACTTCGGCAAATATCGAGTATTATGCAAAGATAGTTGAAGAAAAAGCAATATTAAGAAACCTGATTACTACTGGCTCTAACATCGTAGAACAAGCATTTTCGGAGTCACTTGAAATTACCGATATTTTAGATTCAGCTGAACAACAGATATTTAAAGTAGCAGACAAGAGAATGAAAAAAGGGTTTACTCATATTGGGAATATTCTTGGTTCTGTTATGGATGAGATTGAGGCTATGTATAATAACGAGATAAGTCTCTTGGGGCTTTCCTCAGGGTTTGTCGATTTTGATAGAATTACTTCCGGTTTTCAAAATTCTGATTTGATAATTTTAGCAGCCAGACCAAGCATGGGTAAAACAGCGTTAGCGCTTAACTTTGCTATGGACGCTGCTGTTAGACAAGGGAAGAGCGTAGGGATTTTTAGTTTGGAAATGTCCAAAGAATCGCTGGTAAGTCGTATGCTCTGTGCTCATGCACAAATAGATTCCAATAAACTTAAAACAGGTAATTTACAGGATAATGATTGGAAAAAACTAATGCGTTCATTAGGCAAGCTAGATGAAGCAAAGATTTATATTGATGACTCAGCATCCATGACTGCATTAGAAGTTAGGGCAAAAGCAAGAAGGATACAGGCAGAAAGAGGATTAGATTTAATTGTTATCGACTATTTGCAATTGATGCATGGAAGTAAGAAGAATTCAGAAAATAGAACGCAAGAGATATCCGAGATAGCAAGACAGGTTAAGGCTATTGCTAGAGAGCTTAAGGTGCCCGTCATGGCTCTTTCTCAGCTAAGCAGGTCCATTGAGCAGAGGAATGATAAAACTCCTAAATTAAGCGATTTAAGAGAATCAGGGGAAATTGAGCAGACAGCAGATTTGGTGGTGTTTATTCATCGAGAAGATTTTTATGATCATCAAAACGCTGGACCCAATAGTTTAACTGATATTATTATTGCAAAACATAGAAATGGCCCAACAGGTAAATGTCAGCTTGTGTTCCAAAAAGATATCACAAAGTTTAGGTCCAAAGAGACAACTGTAGATGAGCAATAGATTAAGTTTTTTTTTAATCTTACTCTTATCAACATTTAGTTTTTGTGAGCAAATAAAGGATGTCGACAATAATGTTTATGTGACTTCAGATGCTTTTAGAATAAGAGCTGATGAACAAGTGTTAGTTCTTTCCAAAAATGTTCAAATAAAGAGTTATTCTTATCAGTTTAATAGCGATTTAGTTGAGTATTCAATGGATAAAGATATTTTTCATTTTCAAGATAAATTCTCTATTATCTATAAAGGTCAGGAAATCCAAGGTCAGAATTTGGAACTTAATAATAAATCAAAAATGCTTACGGCCAACAATGTTCTGATGAATTTTGATAAATATTTAATTAAAGGCTCTACTCTGAAGACAGTTAGGGATGAGTATCATTTAGATAATGTTAAGGTTACGGCTTGTGACGGTGATCCACCTGTTTTTTATATTTCTAGTGGGCAGATGGTTATGTATCCTAAACTAGGCTTTATGGTTGTCTTTAATTCAATTTTTTATGTTTACAATATTCCTGTTTTTTATTTTCCTGCTTATTTCATGGGTGGGCATCAATATAGTAAAGTAAGTGAATTTATTCCTGAGTTTGGTAGCAGCGAAGTGGAAGGAAATTATATAAAAGAGCGAATTCCTTATTATATAGATAGTCGGAATAGTGGTTCCTTTTTTTTGGGATACTTAGAAAAGTTTGGGCCTAAATTAGGTTTTGAACATTTTGTTATTTTAGGGCCGAAGAATTTGCTGAATGCTTCGTTCTATTACAATCCTAAGTTTTTACAGGGCGGACTAGAATATTCTTACGATTTTTTTCAAAAAGAAGAAGACAATAGTGGGTATTTATTTTGGTATTTGTTTGATAAAGACAAAATAGATAATAGTAGCTTGAAGTTTAAGCTTAAATGGTATCAGAAAGAATTGGTTAATAATTGGTTTGTAGACCAAGTTCCTAGGTCAAGATTAGAAAGCGTTTTTAAGATGGGTGCGAATAATACTGTACAAGTAAATTATGAGTATGCACAGTTAAAGGAATTAACCTATAGCACTGGTGTCTTGATTTCTGATTGGAGAAGACAGATAGATGCGAGTTTGTTAACTGGGTTATCTTTTGGGATATTTAATGTGAACAATAGTCTTTCAGGGTTAAAAAGCTTTTATAGTGACAGCAGTCACTCTAGGGCATGGGATAGCGTAAGTCTTATATTTCCATACGATATTTTTGAATTTTCAGTTGGTTCTGAGTTTGTTTTAGGATATGAGGGGACGTCTCCTTTTAAACATGATTTGTATGAGATTAGTGATGAAAATAATTTTTTGTATGGTATGAAAGCATTATTGCCATATTTTTTATTTGAATTTGAGGCGAAGAAAAAATGGTCTGGAGATTATTATCAGAGGAAGTATACGTTTAAACTACCTTTTCATAATTGTGTTGATTTTAGTTTTTCATATGATGACATAAAGGACCAGTTTAGTGTAGTATTTAAAATGTAATGGTTAACGAATCTTACCTTCGAATATTAGAAATAGATAAATTATTAAGAGCCAGCACCTTCCCAAACTGTCAGACATTACAGCATTTTTTTAATGTTTCAGATAGAACTATTTTAAGAGATATTGATTTTATGAAGAAATCTTTTAAGGCACCATTAAGGTATTCTAAAAGTAAGAATGGTTATTATTATCATCAAGAATTTAAGTTAGAAGATATTTCCTTAACAGAAGGAGATTTAGTTTCATTGTTACTAGGTAGAGTAGTTCTTGAAAACTACAAAGATACTCCCTATTTTGCAATAATTGAGGGTGCGTTTAAAAAAATTTCTTCTGTTTTAGATGAGAAAATTGATTTCAGTTCTTCAACTTTTTCGATGGATTTAAAACTAGCTGATAAGATAAATGTTGATAAAAGATATTTTTCAAGACTTAGAACAATTGCTTTGGCAATAGAGGATAGGAAGATGTTAAGCATTGTGCATTTAGATCATGCTTCAACTAAAAAATCAGTTAGACTAAACGTAAAACCTTTAAAGTTAACATTTATGTTTGGTGAATGGTTTTTGATTGCCTTGGACGAGAAAGATAACGAAGCAAAATACGCTCTTGATAAGCTAGTAGAGTTAAGAATATTAAAAAAAGGGTTTGATGTCGAGCAGAAGCAAGAAGCCCTGTCTATTAATCAACCTTCTTTAAAAGTAGTTGTTCGGTTTGCTAAAGAGCTAGCTGAGTTTGTAGCAGAAAAGGTTTCCGGTCAATCTTCTGATGTGACAATAGATGATAAAGGGAGAGCATTATTAACTTTTACCTCTAATGATATCGAAGGAACCTACCGTTGGTTATTGTCTTTTGGTTCTCAAGCTGAAATTCTCGAACCGATGGATATTCGGAGAAGAATGAGGAAAAATTTATTAAACATGATAAGTATGTATTAATCGCCGCACCAGCAAATTTGCTTTATTTATCCTTCCCTTTTTAAGGGACGGTGGTGGATGAGCTTTAGCTCAGACGGAAAGGTGAATGTATAAAAAAAGCCACTAAATTTTTAGTGGCTTTTTAAATTTGATTCTAAAAATAATTATTCCGCTATTTTGTTTAGCTTTTTTGTTAATCTTGATTTGATTCTATTTGCTTTGTTCTTGTGAATGACGCCTTTAGTTGCAACGGTATCTACTACTTTAATTGTATTTTTTAAGATCTCATTACTTTTTTCATCTTTTGCTGTAATAGCTGTAATTGCTTTGATAATGCTTGATTTCATTTTTGATTCTTGTGAAGCATTTATTTCTTTGTTTCTTTGTGCTATTTCTATTCTTTTAATTGCTGATTTACTGTTCGCCATTTGTACCTCTCTTATATGAAATATCTTAATTAGTTATTTTAAAAGCAAGTTGTATGATAGCAGAGAGCAGTAAATATTGCAATAAGCTACTATTCGTTGCAATATTCGCTGTTTATTTACGATAAATTTATATGAAATTTAAAGTAATAGCTATTGTTAATCGGATTAGTTTAAAAGCAAGAATCGTCAACTTATTTGACTCAATTAGTGTCCCTTCACCAATGTTGCCATCATGGATGACGGATTATAGTGTTTCAGAGTTTATAACACGTGGGTTTGATAACTTAGATTCAATTTGTTATAAAGGTGAGCTTTCCAGGGAGTTACAGTCCAGAACAGATAAAGGTAAAACAAAGGTGCTTTTTGTTGGTGTTGGAAGAGGAAGAGAAGCAATCGAGGCACAACAAAGGTTCGGAGACAATTTAGAAGTAACTGCAATTAACAAAAAACGTGGTGAATTTTTTAGTGAAACTGGTTATAAATGGTGGGCATCGCAGCATAATTTAAAGTTGAGCAAGGAGGATGTTTTAGCTTTCAGAAAGGTACGCGCCAATCTTTTGATTTTGGATTTGGAAAAACAGTTGGATAAATTGAAAACAAAGTTTGATATGGTTATTTTTGGTTGGGGTGTTTCTGAATATTTATGGGATTGCGTGAAACAATATGATGTTCTTCTTCATAATAATTTAACAATAGGTGGTTCGTTATATACTGCAATGAACTCGTTAGTTCTTGTAGATTCTCTTGGTGAAAAAATAGAGTGGTCACATTCTTGGTTAAAGCGTTTACCAGAAGATTCACCAATTAAATTAATAGGTGCAGGTGTTGCGATTAAAGCAGGGGCAAAAATACCGTTTGAGCATTATGACTCATGTTATGAAAAAGAACCTGCAAAAGCAATTCCTAACGTATTGTCTAAATATAGATTGATTGAAGACTAGAAATTCTTATTTTTTTACTGTTATAATAAGTTTATACGGTTATCCGTAAAAAATAAGGAGGAAAAAATGAAAAGATTAAGATCAGTTGTTTTATTAGTTACAGTTTTGTTAATGACCACAATGTCCTTTTCTTTATTAAGAGTTGAAGGTACATATTCTGCTTTTGCAAAGCAGTCAGGCTTAGGTTTAGGTGTTAGTTTTCCACTTATTCCACTTGTAGACACTACTTTATATGTTCATATGTTAGGTGATGCAGATATTTCTGGTACTGCTGATTTTGATGGTTTTACTTTTTCGGGGACAACCGAAGTTAGTTCTACTGCGTTAGAAATGCAGGCAAAGCTTCCTCTTTCCTTGATGGATGTTAACTTTGGAGCTACGTTTCTTATGGATTTCATGAATGGGAAAGAGCCAACTTCACAGAAGGATTTTATTTTTATTAGTGGTATGTATGCTGGGGTGTTTGGTTATTACCAGAAACCTGTATCACCATTAATTTCTCTTTTTGGTCAAATGGGTCTACTTGTTAAAGTAGTAGATGGTGCAAAAATTATTAATGACCAAGCTACTGGTGCTGGAATAAATTTAGGAAACTTGGATCGTTCAGGTTTTTATTTCAGAGCTGGAATAGCAATAGGTCTATAATATAATTAATGATTGAAAGATGGTGTGGAAACATCATCTTTCAAAGAAGAAAGAATAGGTGAGATAATTTGGTAAATCCAATTTCAAACGCTCCGCAGATGCCAAGTATGGCTCCAAAGCCAGGAGTAATTCAGCAAAGTCCAGTTCATGCTAAACCAGTAGATCAGACTCAGCCGCTTATGCCTAATCAGCAGATGCCTAATATTATTCAACAAACCCAAACACAAGCACAGCAACAAGTTGCTCAGCAGCCACCTTCACCAGCACAAACCGCACAGGCAGGGCAGGCAGTTTCCGAAAAAGTTATAGAAAAAAAGAACAAAGAAGAGAAAAAAGTAGAGATTGATAAAAAAGTAGAAGAAAAGGCTACTCAGGGGATACGTGACAAATCACAGGAAAAAGAAATAGTTAAGAACATGAAGAAAACTATTGAAAATGAAGCTAAAAATGTTGCCAGAAAAGTTAACAGAAGTGCCTTGAAGTATATTTTGAAGAATACTGATTGGATAGCACAAGACAAAGCTGCCGAGGCTGAAGAGTTTCTGACAATTAAGGTTCCAAAAGTGCTTGCTGATGAGCTTACTCATATTCTGAGTGATGTGTTAGGGCTAGAGCAAGTAGAAGAAGCTTAAACAATTGGATGGATATTCAGTATGTTAAAGGTGTTGGTCCTGCTTTAGCAAAAAAGATAGAAAAATTAGGACTACTTACCACTAAGGATTGTTTGTCTTTTTTTCCCTCATCTTATCAAGATAGAAGAAATATAAAGAAGATATACCATTTAGTTCCAGGCGAAGATACCTTTGCGATAGGAAAAATTTCTCGCATTTTTGAATATAAAAAAGGTAAGTATCACATCCTAAATGTGCTTTTGGATGATAGCACTGGTGAAATGCAAGCAACTTGGTTTAATCAACCATTTTTAATGAAGGTATTTAAGTCTGGCATGAAAATTTTACTTTCTGGGAAAATCGAGATAGACCCATTATCGAGAAAGAAAACCATGAAAGTGAGTGACCATGAAATTGCCACAGAAGATAATGTTGATAAAATTATCCCCATTTATCCTTTAACAAAAGGCGTTTATCAGAAACAAGTTAGGATGATTGTTGAGCGGTCACTGAAGTATGAGATTAGAACACTGATTGATCCTTTACCAAAAGAGTTAAGGGAGAAACACTCATTAATTAGTCTAAGCCATGCTATTTGGTTCTATCATTATCCGAGAGACAAAGATAGTTATCTTTCAGCCAAGAGGCGTTTGGTCTTTGAGGATTTCTTTTATTTACAGTTAGCGCTTATGTTAAATAGAAAGAAGGATCGGGATAAAGAAGAAGGCATTCTTTTTGAATTAAAAAACACACTTAGTCGTCAGTATTTTGATTCGCTTCCATATAAGCTTACAGTAGCGCAGGAGCGAGTAATTGCAGAAGTTCACAAGGATATGAATTCGTTGCGTCCAATGAACAGAATGGTGCAAGGGGATGTTGGCTCTGGAAAAACAGAGATAGCTATGTCGGCTATTCTTTTAGCAGTAGAAAATAATTATCAAGTGGCAATTATGGCTCCAACCGAGATACTTGCTTATCAGCATTATCAGAAAATGATTCGTTATCTGCTACCCTTAGGGATAAGAGTTGAGCTATTAGTCGGTAGTATTACTGCCAAGAGTAAGGATAGAAGACAATACCTAGTAGCCAATGGTTCTGCACAAGTAGTGGTTGGTACTCACGCTTTGATTCAAGATAAAGTAGAGTTTGCAAATTTAGGACTAGCTATAATTGATGAACAGCATAGATTTGGGGTTTTGCAACGTTCTGCGCTTTGTAAAAAGGCTAAACGAGGAGAAGCTGACTTATTAGTCATTACCGCAACGCCGATTCCTCGTACTTTGACGCTTACTTTGTATGGTGATTTAGATAAGTCTATTCTTGATGAGATGCCACCTGGGCGGACGCCTATTAATACCAGCTGGTTAAGAAAAATTAGTAAACCGTTGCTTCTTAAGATAGAGGAAGAGCTAGAGAAAGGGAATCAAGCTTATTGGGTTTTTCCGTTGGTGGAAGAGTCAGAAAAAATTGATTTGAAAGCAGCGACAGAAGGTTCAGAATTTATTAAAGTTAATTATTTTCCTGATAGAAATGTTGGGCTTTTACATGGGAAGATGAAGCAAGAAGAAAAAGATAAAGTAATGAAAAACTTTAGAGATAAAAAGATAGATATTCTTGTAGCTACAACCGTTATTGAGGTTGGAGTGGATGTGCCTGATGCGACTATAATGGTTATTGAACATGCGGAACGGTTTGGATTGTCTCAGCTCCACCAATTAAGAGGGCGTATTGGAAGAAGCAACAAACCATCTTTTTGTTATTTAATTAGTACATCGAAAACAGAAGTTTCACAGAAAAGGATAGGTGCACTTGTTGCTACAACTAACGGATTTGAGTTGGCGGAAGTTGATTTGGAGCTACGAGGACCAGGTGATTACTTTGGGGCTAAACAAAGCGGATTGCCAACAATGCTAGTTGCTAATCTTATTAAGGATGAAAAAATGATTCATGAGGCAAGGAAGATAGCTGAAGAAGTTCTTGAAAAACAGGATAGTCATGATTATCAATCTGTTTTTGATGAGATGTATAAGAAGCCGAGCTTGCTTGTGGGTAGTGAAGGAATGAATTAGTAAATTAAGGGCTCATTGCCGCCCTTAATAATCCCGCTAGCACTTGAAGCTTCAGCGCTTAGATAATGTAACGCTTATTACACTAACGGACAAATTCGCCTGTCCTGGCTCAGTTGTCCTGAAAAATCGTCCTGATTTTTCTACGCTCCATTCGCTAACATTATCTACAGCTCTTCTCGCACAGTGCCTATAAATACAAAAAAGCATTTGTATAATTGTTCATTAACGTTATTCCGAGTTTACTTCTTGTAAATGTTTGCTTATGATATGGAATAGAAGCACATAGAGATAAAGGTAAATATTAATGAATAAAAAGAGTCAAGTTAAACCTTTCTTGAAATGGGCTGGAGGAAAAACACAACTTATTGAAAAGTTTAAAGAGTTATTTCCTGAAGAGCTCAACGGAAAAGGAATTATTAAACATTACTATGAGCCTTTTTTAGGTGGTGGAGCTGTTTTCTTTTGGGTTGCTCAAAACTGCAAAATAGAAGAATTTCATATTAATGAATTCAATCCAGAAATTTTTGTTTGTTTTGACTCTATTAAGAAGAATGTTGAATCTGTTATAAAAGAACTAATTTTGCTTAAACAAAAATACATAAAACTAAATGAAACGGAAAAAGAAGCTTTCTTCTATGAAATAAGAAATATATATAACCAAACAAAAAAAGAATTTAATTATAAAAAATATGGTAAATACAAGTGGAGCAAAAGAACTGCTTTAACAATTTTTTTAAATAAAACATGTTTTAATGGTTTGTATAGAGTTAATTCATTAGGTGAGTTTAATGTTCCGTTTGGAAGATATAAAAATCCAGAAATTTTTGATGAGGTTAACTTGATGGCAGTTAGTAAACTTTTAGAAAAAACTAAATTAACCAATGATGATTTTGAAATTGTTAAAACTAATATTAAGCCAGATTCCTTTGTGTATTTTGATCCACCATATAGACCATTAAATCAAACTTCAAGTTTTAATTCTTATGCTACAACGGGATTTAATGATAAAGAACAGTTGCGATTGTCACATACTTTCAGAATTCTTGATAAACAGGGCGCTAAAGTAATGCTAAGTAATTCAGATCCTAAAAATGTAAATCCAAATGATAATTTTTTTGAAGATCTTTACAATGGGTATAATATAGTTAGAGTAGATGCAAAAAGAATGATTAACTCAAATACTTCAAAAAGAGGCATTATAAAAGAGTTAGTTATTAAGAATTATTAATAATTAAAAAAGAAGGTATTTAGATGCACGACAAATCATGGGAAAAAATATTTAAAGATTCAAAAATGGATAAACATAATTTTGATGCTTGTCCATTTACTATTAATGCAAGGGATATAAAAAATATTTGTCAGGATTTTAAAGAAACTGGAGAGAAAGAAGTTAGAGTCTTATGTAAACAAGACACAAGAGAAAGTAGACCTCAGGTATTCAAAGATAGAGGATTATTCCTTTTACCAAGAAAAAATGGGGAATATTTAATCGTTAAAGGTGAAGGCTATGTAAATATCCCTGAAATAAAAACGGAAGAAATTATATATGTATCTAAACTAGATTTTAAATTAGATACCACTAGTGTTGGAGATTCTGAAATGCAACATTTAGATTATGCTTACGCAGTAAGTTTAATTAGAACGTTTATGAATGATAATAGTTTGATTTTGACTATTAGAGGCAGAAAATATACGCCCCCTTTTTCTTTTAAAATTGGTCAGCATAAAATTAGTACTGAAAGTGTTCAAACAGAAGTTGATGCTGGGTATGAAGGTAAAGATAAGCTAGTGTTAATTGAAGCTAAAAATGGAAATTCTACAAATACAATTATTCGACAACTTTTTTATCCTTATAGACAATGGAAATCATACACAGATAAAGATGTTTTTACTATGTTTTTTGAAAAACATTCTGATAGTTATTGTATATGGCAGTTTACGTTTGATGATGAGGATGATTACAATAGTATTCGATTAGTTAAAAGTGGTAAATATAAGATACTAGAACGAGAATAGCATGTCAGAAGATAATTTTCTTCCTGAAATCACTACAGCCTGGTCTTTCCCTGAAAGAGGAAACTGGGCAACACATAACCCTAAATATCGTGGAAATTGGGCTCCACAAATACCTAAAAACTTAATTTTAAAATATACAAAAGAAAATGATATTATTTTAGACCCTATGATGGGAGCAGGGACAACAATAATAGAAGCAAAATTACTTAATAGAAACGCAATAGGTATTGATATAAATATTGATGCTGTAAATCAAGCTAAACAGAATCTTGAGTTTGATGTAGATAATAAGTCTAACCAAGATGTAATTGAAGGTGATGTTAGAGATTTAAGTAAATTTAGTGATGATTATTTCGATTTTATTTTAACTCATCCTCCATATTTAAATATCATTAAGTATTCAGAAGGAAAAATTGCAGAAGACCTTTCAAATATAAGTAGTTTAAATAAATTTTTAAATGAATTTAAAGTCGCAGTTAAGGAAATGTATAGAGTTTTAAAGCCAAATAAATATTGTGCAATTCTTATAGGTGATACAAGAAGAAGAAAACATTATGTTCCTTTGGCTTACAGAGTCATGGATTTATTTTTAAGCGAAGGATTTATTTTAAAAGAAGACATAATTAAAACTCAGCATAATTGTAAGGCAACTCCAAGATGGAGCTCTATGGTTTCAAATTATGATTTTTATTTGATAATGCATGAACATTTATTTATTTTTAGGAAGCCTGACATTGATGAAGACATTTCCATTTTTAAGGACAGTTGTTTGTTAACAAGCCTCAATTAATCCTTCCTTTTTAATTTTCATAAAGAATATTTAACTTTCTAAACCTCTACTTTTCAAGAGGCAGTGGCATCATTTTTGCCTTTGAAAACCCAAAGATTATTCCACTGGTGAGGTGGAAGGTGGTAGGCGCGGTCACTGAGCGGAGTCGAAGTGTTAGCCTGACGGAATGGTGATTTCTCTCAGACCATTTACTAAACAAGCACTTAAACGTAAAATAATACCTGTTTAAAATAAACAAAAAAATTTGCATTGTCCCACCTCTTGAGAGGGAGTTAGTGTGAGTGTAAAAAGCCGAAGGGGGATTACATGTTATATATAAAAATTTCTGATGATATGAAAACAGCAATGAAAGCAAAAGATGCTAAGACACTTGAGGTTCTTAGGATGATGAAATCCAAAATAATGACAGTTAATGCTAGGGGTGAAATTTCTGATGAAGAGATTATCAAAATACTTAATACCTATGAAAAGAATCTTAAAGATGCCTTAAAGTTATCAGAAGACAATAACAGAATAGAAGCTGCAGATGAGCTTAAAGTTGAGATAGAAGTTGTGGCGAGGTATTTGCCAAAGAAACTATCAAAAGATGAAACTATAAAAATAGTTGCTGAAGTAATTGCTGAAATGGGTGCAACTAGCAAACAAGAAATGGGTAAAGTAATGGGTGGAGTTATGAAAAAAGGACTTCCTGTTGATAGCCAGTTAGTAAAAGAAATTGTAGAAAGTAAGCTTAATTGAGAAAAGTTTTTTTTGCTTTAGCTCTTTGCTTTGTTTTTTCTATAACAACAGATGTTGTTGAAGAAAACAAGGAGTTAACTACACTTACTAATAACCAAATTGTTTCAACTGTAGACACTGCAGTTTCTCCTGTTATGGAAGAACAGATTTCAAGTGCCGTAGAGTTGATTTCTATTAATGGAAAGCTATTAATGGATTTTCCTTTAACCACAGACCTTAATCTTAGCCTAAATGTAGACTTAGTTGTCTCAGAACAATTTACAGAAGAATTTTCTATTATAGAAAATATTTTCACTACTATTGATGCAAATATAAATACAGATATTGCTATTATGATCGATTGTGATTCTGGTGCTGTTTTGTATGAGAAAAATGCAGATATATACTGGACAGCAGCTTCTTTGTCTAAGGTTTTTTTATTACACATGATTATGCAGAAGGTAGAAAATGGCGAGATTAATTTAGATGATTATCTCGATATTGACGAGGAAGAATGGCTTGGAAATATCCCCGCCGATGCCTCTGTTATGTTTTTAGAGAAAGGGCAGCGAGTTACTTATAGGCAATTGATCCAAGGCTTGTCGGTTGTCTCTGCCAATGATGCTGCTTATCTTTTTGTAAATAAATTGTTTGGTGGTAAAGACAATTATGCAAGAATCGTTAATGATTTTTTAGCTAAACACGGGTTTAATCAGATTCATTTAGAAGAGCCCTCTGGTTTAAGTAAATATAACAGAATAACAGCCAGACAGTTTGCTAGTTTTTGTGAGTTATATCTAAACAAAAATAAAGAATTATTAGAAGAAGTACATTCTTTGCCATCTTTCACCTACCCATTAACAGAAAATTTTGTAGAAGGTAAGAAGTACAAATATAAAACAACAACAATGAAGAATACCAATACCCTTATTGGTCGTTATGACGGTGTTGACGGACTGAAAACAGGTTTTTTGTCAGTGTCTGGCTATAATTTAGCCGCAACTGCAATCAGGGACGGAAAGCGTTTATTAGTTGTATTGCTTGGGAGTAAGAGTAAGGGAAATATAAACGGTAAAGTGGTTTTGATGGAGGACGCAAAGAAACTTTTTGATAAAGGCTTTGAGTCTTTTTCTACAGATAATTAACTGTATTTAAATTTCCTAGATTTTTTCTTAATTAACCCATCAATTCATTTATGCTATAATTCTGACAATATATTGTAATGAGGGGTATTTAAAGTGAATAAACTTAAACTTGGCGGACTAGATAGTAATAAAACCAGAACCATTGTGAAGGTTGGCGATTTAGAGATTGGTAAAGACCTAATTCTTATCGCTGGACCGTGTAGCGTTGAGTCAGAAGAGCAGATAGTAGATACGGCAATGAAAGTAAAAGCAGTTGGCGCAAACATGCTTCGTGGTGGAGCTTTTAAGCCAAGGACTTCTCCTTATGATTTCCAAGGGCTTGGACTAAAAGGTTTAAAGTATTTAGAAAAGGCAAAGCAAGCGTCTGGTCTTCCTATTGTTACTGAAGTAATTGATCCTAGAGATGTCTCTTGGGTTTGTGAGTATGCAGATGTTCTACAAATTGGTGCTAGAAATATGCAAAATTTCTCATTACTAAAAGAAGTAGGAAAAGCAAACAAGCCAGTTCTTCTCAAACGGGGGATGTACTCAACACTAGCTGAATGGTTAAACTGTGCTGAATATATTTTGGCAGAAGGCAACCCAAACGTTATTCTCTGTGAACGTGGGATTAGAACATTCGAAACTTACACTAGAAACACCTTAGATCTAAGTATTATTCCTGCGGTTAAAGAAAACACGCATTTACCTATACTTGTAGATCCCTCTCATGGTACTGGCAGAAAGAGTTTGATAGCTCCTATGGCTTACGCCGCTATTGCAGCTGGTGCAGATGGTTTGATTATAGAAGTACATAACAATCCTTGCGAAGCTTTATGCGATAAGGACCAAGCACTTATTCCTGAAGAGTTTGAGGTTATTGTGAAAGCAGCTTATAAAATTCGTGATTGTATGAGAGCAATCTAGTCTAGTTAAATGAAAAAGTTATCTGTAAAAGGACTACAGGGCTCTTCTAAAATACTTATAGGAGAAAACCTGTCCAATTTAGCCCAATATATTCCTGAAAATAATGTTTTAATCATTACGGACGATATAGTTAATAATTTATACTGTCATTTATTCCCAGCCTTTCCAGTTGTTCGGTTACAACAAGGAGAATCATTTAAAACTTTAGAGTCTGTACAAGCAGTAGTTTCTAAAATGCTTGAACTTGGTGTAGACAGAAGTTGGTTTATTGTAGGAATTGGTGGTGGAATTGTTTGTGATGTAACCGGATTCATCGCTTCTATTTATATGAGAGGATTGCGGTTTGGTTTTGTTTCGACAACATTGCTTTCACAGGTAGATGCCAGCGTAGGTGGCAAGAATGGTGTGAATTTCGAAGGTTACAAAAATATACTTGGGGTATTTAATCAACCTGAGTTTGTTATTTGTGATGCATTACTTTTAGATACATTAAGTGATGATGATATTTTATGTGGGTTAGCAGAGATTATTAAACACGCGTTAATCGCTGATGTGGAAATGTTTTCCATTTTGGAGCAAGAAAAAGAAGATATTCTTTGTTTAGACAATAAATTAATCGAGAAGCTAGTTTATAAATCAGTGAAATTAAAAGCAAGAATTGTAAATGAGGATGAACATGAACAAGGCAACAGAAAACTTCTTAATTTCGGCCATACAATTGGACATGCGATAGAAAAAGTTTACGGAATACCCCATGGACAAGCTGTTGCTGTTGGTATGAAATATGCTATTCGTTTGTCAGTGAACAAAGGCTATTTAAAAGAAAGTGTTGCTAAAAAGATTTTTGATTTAATTCATAGTTATGGTTATCCTGAGCTGAAAATTGATGAGTTAAAAATACTTTCAGCTTTGTTAAAAGATAAGAAAAAAGATGGGGATGACATTTCTTTTATATATTTAAAGGATATTGGAGAGCCCTTAATTAAAAAGATAGCGATTAACGATTTTAAGGAGGATATCAATGAATTGTTTAAGCATAGCCTTTGAGTCAGTAGACAAATCTATCGAAGCGATAAAAGGATTTGAGATAGTTGAGTATAGATTAGATAAAATAAAATTTGCTGGCAGAATGAAAGATTTGTTTGCTGTCAAAGCAATGACAGTCGCTACATATCAACCAGTCGCAGGTGTTGAAGATGAGGTTAGGATAAACGCACTTAAACAAGCGATAGATGCAGGTGCTAATTACATTGATATCGAGATAGAGAATAGCGAGTCGTATAAGGCTGAGCTTATCAATTATGCAAGAGCCAAAGCAACAAAGATAATTATTTCTTACCATGACTACGTCAAAACACCTTTGATTCGAGAACTAGAACAGTTAATGACTTGGGCAAGTGAGTATAACCCAGATATTATTAAAATAGCTTGCATGGTAACTGATCGTAAAGATTCTGCAAGATTGATGTCTTTATATGATAGCGAGTTGAATTTGATTGTTATTGGGATGGGCGAGTTGGGTAGAATTACCAGAATAGCTTCTGTTTTGCTCGGTGCACCATTTACTTTTGTTGCTTTTGATAAAGAAAGTAAAACAGCAGACGGTCAACTGTCAGCAGAACAATTGGCGGATATTTTAGTGAGGATTAAAGCTTAGTGAATAAGACAGTTTCGCGTTCAGAAGTTAAAGGGGCTATTAAGGCGCCAACTTCTAAAAGTTATTTACAACGAGCCTTAGCTATGGCTCTTCTTGCTAAAGGGAAGTCTGTCATTTTAGACCCAAATTATTGTGATGATGTTTTGGCAGCGATTAATGTTATTCAAGACTTAGGTGCAGAAGT
>JAQWCF010000013.1 GCA_028706105.1 Candidatus Margulisiibacteriota bacterium | reverse complement strand
ACTTGGATTTTTCAAACAATTTATATTTATACAGTTGCGCTAATTGTTTAAGATAAGATGCCATTACGCCACCACTAAGCTTGCTTTCGCCATATTTGCGGTCTTCAAACATTATTGGGTATTCACCGAATTTCTTAGCGTTACCTTTTACTGCAACTTCTAATCCTATTTTAAAACCCTCTAAGTTTAATTCTTTGGTAGGATAAATATCTCGTTTGAACATAAAAAACCCAGAAGTAATATCCTTGATTGGAGTTAGCGGTGCTGCTAATTGTCTCGCACCCCAAGAAATAAATTTTCTAACAAATGGCCAATCTTTGGAGCCACCACCTTTAATAAGTCTACTGCCAACAACTAAGTCGTAGTTCTCTTTTGTAATCATTTTGTACATACCTGTAAGTGCAACAGGTGGATGGGAGAAGTCGGCGTCCATAAAACAAATAACTTTCCCTTTTGCTTTAACAACCCCAGAATGCACAGCAGAGGAGAGCCCTCGTTCATTTTTTCTAGTTAGAAGTTGAACGGACTGCAAATTCAGTTTATTGATCATTTCCTCTGTGCCATCGTCAGAAAAATCGTCTACCACAATAATTTCAAATTCGAAGCCAGACAGCGTTTGATTTAGTGTTGGAAGAAGCTCTTGAAGATTTTCTTTTTCCTTATAGGTGGGGATGACAATAGATAAGTCCATGAACAAATTATATAGGGATTTTTTGTTTAAGGAAAGGCTGTATAATATTGGTATGAACGTAAATACTTTAAAGATGCAAGAAAATGAGTCCCATTTAACTTACTTTGGCAAAAGAAGTTTAGACCTTTTTGACGAGCCGGTACTGATGGGGATACTTAATGTTACGCCAGATAGCTTTAGTGATGGTGGTAAGTTTGTAGACCCGATTCAGGCAGTGGAACAAACTAAGAAAATGATTGCAGAAGGTGCTACCTTGATTGATATTGGTGGAGAATCTACACGTCCGGGAAGTAAGTTTGTCAGTGAAGAAGAAGAGTTGGCTAGAGTTATTCCAGTATTAGAAGCAATAAAAAAAGAAATGCCAAAGGTTTTAGTTTCTATTGATACGAATAAAGCTGTTGTTGCAGGAGTAGCCATCCAAAAAGGTGCTGATATGATCAATGATGTGAGTGCTGGAACATTTGATGCAGAGATGTTTTCTGTGGTAGCCAAGCATGGAGTCCCTATTTGTTTGATGCATACCAAAGCTACTCCTGATATTATGCAAAATGACACTGAGTACAATGACCTTATTTCTGACATTTATCAGTTTTTATATAGTAGAATAGAAGTAGCCGAGAAGGCAGGAATTGATAGAAAACAAATAATTGTGGATCCTGGCCTTGGCTTTGGAAAAAACGTAGAGCAGAATTTGCAAATAATAAGGGATTTAAAGGTTTTCAAAGGACTAGGTTGCCCTATTCTGATAGGGTCTTCCCGGAAAAGTTTTATTGGGAAAATAACAGGCAAGGATATCTATGATAGAATATTTGGAACAGCCGCAACTGTAGCTGTTAGTGTTTTAAATGGGGCTGGAATTATAAGGGTTCATGATGTTAGTGAAATGAGGGACGTTGTATTAACAACTAAGGCAATAAAGAAAGAGGTGACGTGATGAAGCATGAAGCATTTTTGGGATTAGGGTCTAATTTAGGAGATAGATATGGTTATGTTAATCAAGCTATTATTGAATTAGAAAAAGATAAAAACATCCGCACAATGGCGGTTTCGAGCTTCCTTGAATACCCTGCAGAAAACAAGCCAGAAGACCCAATCTTTGTTAATAGTGTAATAAAAATAGCTACTTCTTATACTCCTCATGAGTTACTTAAAGTCACAGAGGAAGTAGAACGACAGTTAGGAAGAACAGACAAAGGCAAATATTCTAGGAGGACAATTGATATTGATATTTTGTTTTATGACAAAGAGGTTGTGTTGGACGATGACCTAATAATCCCGCATCCACTGATGCATGAGCGGATATTTGTTTTGGAACCATTTAGTGAGATTGCTCCAGAAGCTTATCATCCAATCTTAGATAGCAATATTGCTACCTTGTTCCGTTCTTTGAAAGAAGGTAGAGAGATTTGAGGATGAGGGACGTAAGACGAGGTACGAGAGACTCAAGATGAGGCAGTATTTGGTGAAAAGTTTAGCAGAGACAAAAAAGGTTGCCAAAGAAATAGCCAGTGGATTAGTGCCTGGAAAGATAGTCACTTTAACTGGTGACTTGGGCGCTGGTAAAACTACTTTAGTACAGCTTATTTGCAAGGAGCTCGAGGTTAGCGAATATGTTAATAGTCCTACCTTTACTATTGTTAATGAATATGAGAGTGGCAAATGGAAAGTAAACCATATTGATTTTTATAGAGTTAAACATACGGATGAGCTTTTAGAAATAGGAATGGACCAATATTTTAACGATACCGATGTTACCTTTATTGAATGGGCTGAACTTTTTGAAGAAATACTTCCCGAGAAGATCGTGCGAGTTAATATTGAAACGTTAGCTAATGAAAGAAGGATAACTATAGATGATTAGCTTAGGGGTAGTGGCAGTAACAAGAGATGTAAGTATAGCAGTAATGGAAAACGAGGTTTTGCTTAGCGAGATAAATTTAAGGAAAGAAAAAATAGATGATTTGATTATCATTATTGACCAAGCTCTTAAAGTCGTAGGTAAAGATGTAAGCGAGATAGATGAGTATATTGTTGTGAATGGACCAGGTAGTTACGGTGGGATTAGAAACTCGTTAACAACGATTAAAGTGTTGGCCTTAATGAATGCTAAAAAATTAAAAACTGTAAATTTATTGGAATTACTGGCTTATCAGAACAAAGAATATCGAGGATTAATAGTTGCTACAATGGAGTCACGTAAGGATGAATTAAATTATGGGTTCTACGGCGGGGGAGAACAACTAAATTCTATTATAGTCAGTGATACTATTAGAAAAGATAGTTTGTTCCCAAAATTATTACAGATCAAAGAAGAGTTTTTAGTAATAGGGGACTTGTACGAAGTACCAGAATTAAATAAAGGTATTTATAAAGCAGTTAAGCCCTTGGCCTCAGAAGCTATTTTATTGTCTAAACAAAAATCGGAACTGGAATTAGATACAGTAGCTCCTATTTATTCCTATCCTGTAAATGTGACTGCTCCTAAAGTAGGTACAAAAAAGTGATCAAGCTACAAAAGGCTCAAGCTAATGACTTAGCCTTTTTAGAAAGAATTCATCAGCAAACAATCGCTTCTGTTTGGAGCAGAGAAGACTTTTTAAATGCCTTAGATAAAGACGACAAAATTGTTAGTTTAATAATAGAGCAAGGTAGTCCAGTTGGGTACATTATGGTAGATGTTTTGCCTCCAGAAGCAGAGCTAATCAATATTGCGATTGGACCAGAAAACCAGAGCCGTGGCATTGGTTCTAAGGCAATGAAAATATTAATGAACAATTTAAGGGAAAAGAAAATAGAAAGTATATTTTTAGAAGTTAGAGCAACCTCAAAAGCTGTAGATTTTTATAAAAGCAATGGGTTTGAGGTTATTGGCGTGCGTAAAAAGTATTATCCAGATGGGGAAAATGCTTTGCGGATGCGTCTTTGTATCACCTATAGTAAAATAGCTTAAAGTTATAAGATTAATTATGAATTATCAAAGAGAATTAGAATATTTATCATCAATAGAGCAATTAAGAGTCCTTCGTGCTGTATCTGCTCGAGAAGGCAAGTACGTTATGATTAATAATCGGAAATTGATGGACTTATCTTCTAACGACTATCTCGGAATTGCTGGGGATTCTTCTCTAAGGAAACGATTTTTAAGTGAGGTTGATATTGCAAAATATCCGTTCTCTTCTTCTGCTTCTAGGCTAATGTCAGGCAACAATATTGTTCTTGATGAGTTAGAGTTATTGCTCGCCAAGTTGTACACAGGGAAAGAAGCTTTGGTTTTTGGGAGTGGGTTTCAGGCAAATATTGGAGTAATTCCAGCACTTATTGATAAAAAAGCGATAATTTTTGCAGATAAACAGGTCCATGCAAGCATCATTGACGGTATTTTATTAAGTGGAGCAAAATTGTATCGTTATAAACATAATGATATGAATAGTTTGAACGGGTTACTTGCCAAGTACAGAGATAATTTTGAAAATGCTTGGGTTATAACAGAGAGCATTTTTAGCATGGATGGCGACACCGCAGATATAAAAACCTTAGTTGCGTATAAGAATAAATATAAATTTTCTCTTTATGTTGATGAAGCTCATGCTTTTGGCGTGAGAGGTAAAAACGGAGAAGGCGTTTGCGTGGAGTTAGGTTTGGCAGAGCAAGTTGATGTGATGATTGGAACATTTGGTAAAGCATTAGCTTCTGTTGGGGCATTTGTAGCTTGTGACAAGGAGATGAAACAGTATTTAGTTAATAAAGCACGGTCTTTTATTTTTTCTACTGCGTTACCTCCAATTAATATTCTTTGGACTAAGTGGTTGTTAGAAAATTTACAGTTGTTGCTTGTTGAACAAAGAACAAAGCTACAAAAAATGTCCGATGATTTTAGAAGAAAAGTTAAAGCTCTTGGTTATGAAGTAACAGGGGATAGTCATATTGTTTCAATTGTTATCGGGGACAATAAAAGTACGCTGAAATTATCCAAGCAACTTGAAGAAGCAGGGTTTTTAGTGTTTGCAGTTCGTCCGCCCACAGTCCCTATGGGGAGCTCCAGATTAAGGATTTCATTGAATGCCGAGCTAGATGCTTCAGATATAAGTCAGCTAGTCGAGGCTTTAAGCTTGTGTTGGTCTGTGGGAGCAAGATAGCATGCAGTTTCAGTGGGTTAAGCAAACTAGTGCAGACAGTTTAATTATTTTTTATACTGGATGGGGCATGCAACCTAATTCTATTGTGCTTGAAACAGCTCGTAATGATTTGTTGGTATTTTATGATTATACAGTAAGTGAAGTTCCAGATGAATTACTAAAAACTATTAAAAAATATAAGACAATTTTTGTTGTTGCTTGGTCGCTTGGAGTCGTGGCTGCTTTACTGCATAGAGGAACATATCAGACCGATCAAGTAATTGCGATTAATGGTTCTATTCTTCCAATTGATGATGCTTATGGTATTTCGACTGGTGTATATCAGGGTACTTATGATAATTTAGATATTTCAAATTTGAATAAATTTTATAGGCGGATGTTCACTTGTAGCGAGCATTATGCAAAATTCCATAAAATACAGACGATTTCAGAAATAGATAAACTTAAACAAGAGCTAATAAGTATTAAAGAGTTTTCAAAAGAAATTAAAATAGAAGATAACAAATATTTTACTAAGGTTTTTATCAGCAAAAAAGATAAAATATTTCCTTATAATAATTTGTTGTTGTTGTGGGATAGCCCGATTGTTTTGGATAACAGTCATTATCCTTTTTTTGATTATCAAAGTTGGGATCAATTACTAGATGCTTGATAAGGGTTTGATAAAGAAAAATTTTTCGCGTTGTGTAAATACTTATAATAACTCGGCTGTTATTCAAGTTCTGATGGCAGATAAACTAGTGGAGATGCTGCAAAAACAAGGTGGAGTTTGTTTTGAAAATGTTTTGGAAGTAGGGGCAGGGACAGGTCTTTTAACTTCAAGGATGATAGATGATTTTAAGATTAGGAATTATTTTGCCAATGACATTATTAATAACTATCAGGCATTTCTGTTAGCTTTTTCCCCGAAGATTAAGTTCCTTGATGGTGATATTGAAGAAATAGAATTAACGACCAAATTTGATTTGATAATAGCAAACGCTGTCTTTCAGTGGATAGAAGACATTAAGAAATTTCTGCAGAAAATAGAGAATTCCTTAGTAGATGAGGGCTATTTAGGCTTTACTACTTTTAATAAAGGTAATTTTAAGGAGATAAATGATGTGTTGGGTGTATCGTTAAATTATTTAGATAAAGCAGAGCTTATTTGCATCTTAAGTGAGCGTTTTAATATAATGGAAGTTGTTGAGATGGAGGAGAAATTATATTTTGATGATTTCGTGAGTGTTTTACAGCATATTAAGGCTACAGGAGCCAACAACTTAGGTCCTACAAAATTGTCGAAAGCACAACTTCAAGAAAAAGGTCTTGAATATAAAAAGAAGTACTCTAAAGAAGGCAAATTAAGCCTTACTTATAGACCTATCTGTGTGATTTGTTCTTGTAACAAATAGGATTATCCATATAATAAAATTAATGACAAAACATGAACTATCTGACAGTGATTATGAAAAAGAACTAGAGAAACTTCAAGTAGAGTTAGTTAAACTCCAAGCATGGATTAAAGAAAAGCAACTTAAAGTCGTCGTGCTTTTTGAAGGACGAGATGCAGCTGGAAAAGGTGGAGTTATTAAAAGAATAACAGAAACTCTTAGTCCAAGAATTTGTAGAGTTGTTGCTTTAGGCACTCCTACTCCCAAAGAATCCACGCAGTGGTATTTTCAGCGTTATGTTGCGGAATTGCCAGCAGGCGGGGAAATAGTTCTTTTTGACCGTAGTTGGTATAACCGAGCAGGAGTTGAGCGGGTTATGGGTTTTTGTACTGAGCAAGAATATCAGAATTTCCAAATTTCTTGTCCAGAGTTTGAAGTATTACTTATTAGAGCTGGAATAATTTTAATCAAGTATTGGTTTTCTATTAATGATAAAGAGCAAGAAAATCGTTTTCAGGCACGTTTAAACAATCCAGCTAAACGTTGGAAATTAAGTCCAATGGATTTAGAATCTAGAAATAAATGGTTGGAATATTCTCAAGCAAAGGATGAAATGTTTAAGTTTTCAGATACGGAGCAATCTCCTTGGTATGTTGTTAATGCAGACAACAAAAAGAAAGCACGTTTAAATTGCATCTCCCATTTGCTTTCAAAAATTCCTTATGCTGACCTAACTCCGGAACCAATCACCCTGCCAGAAAGAGTAAATCCTCCAAAAGAATATGTACGTCCACCGATGGATTCTCAGAAATTCATACCAGAGCTATATTAACTTTTTTATTGTTTGTTCATCGGTTTGCCACAGCAAACTAATTCGCCGCCACCAACTTTTTTAACTTCAACGACATTTCCGCAAATATCACACTTGTAAACTTCACCTATTTTTTTAACATTTGTCATAATAATCCTCCTTTTTAATACTAAATCTAGTTTATCAATAAAAAGAGTCAAAAAGCAAAGAAAATGACTATTAAGGTAAGAGATAGGTAAGTGAAATCGTAAATAAATTGTTTAAAAAATAAAATAATGGGAACAATCTTAATAGAGAGGTGTCTTATATTAAAAGACAACGCGGAGGTGCATTATGATGCAGGGTATAAATTTAGAATCATTAGATCCAATTAAAGGTAAAAATAAATTAGGAAAAGAGCAGGAACAGAAGCCTAAAGAGCTAGATTTCACGGAAGAACCTTTCAAAAAGGTATTTTCAAAGATGTTAGATAAGCAGGAGGGCGTGCAAGAAGATCTTGGTGTTTTTAATGAGAGCAAATTAGCACCAAGTGGATATAAACCAAATAAACTATCAGAACACATCCAGCTTAGTGCCCATCCTGGGAAATTTGCAATGATGCAGAATATTGATCCGGAGAATTATAAGGAAGGGCTTACTGCTTTCAAGCAAATAACTGCAGCGGAGTTTGATCCAGACAAATTACCAAAGCCTGAAGTAAGTCAGCTTGGGATGAGAAGTTTGGTGACAGAAATAGGACTAGGAGTTGTTGGATAAGATGGATTATACAAATTTGCCAGATAACGAAATAGTGAGCGCTGTTCAAAACGGTTGGCTAGATGCTTATAGTGAGCTAATAGTACGTTATCGGGATAAAGTTTTTCGTACAGTTAATGGTATGATTTGTAATTACGAAGACGCCAGAGATATTACACAGGAAGTTTTCTATAAAGCCTTTATTCATTTAGACAAGTTTAGAGGCGAGGCAATGTTTTCTACTTGGATATATCGGATTGCCGTAAATATGTCTAAAAACTATTTTCGCAGAGCTAATAGACAAACAAATAATGTTGATGAAAATTTTTTCAACTGTATTAAAGATGAGAATGTTGCGGAAGCTGGAAGTGATATTGAAGACATGGAGTTGCTCAGAATATTATATCAAGCATTAGATAAGATTGATTATAGATATAGAGGAGTCCTGATACTTAAAGAAATTAATCAGTTGCCTTATGATGAAATTGCAGAGGTTACTGGTTTAGATATTGGGACAGTGAAATCTAGAGTATATAGAGCAAAGGCTAAACTAAAAGAACTTCTAAAAAACAAAATACCAGCTTATGTCTGATTTCCTTGTTTGATTGGGTTATATTTTTTATGGGTTGTTATTCTTTTGGCTAAAAGCTAATCGTTATTTAGCAATATGCTTTAGCGATGTTATAATTAATATGTAAGATGGATATTCAAAAACAAATAGATTATTTTTCTTAGAAAGTTGTTGGAAAAAAACAATATTAATATTAAAAGAAGGTATAGAAATTTAAAATTTGGTGCGGATGAGAGGACTTGAACCTCCACGCCGAAGCACTAGATCCTAAGTCTAGCGTGTATGCCAATTTCACCACATCCGCATGATAAAGCTAGAACATTATAACAGTCACTTAATGTTAGAGCAATATTTAGAAACTGACTAAAAATATACCCATTAAAATATATCAATGTATAAACTTGTGAACATGTTGTTAATAACTTGTTGATAATCGCCAAAATAACGATAAATATGCAAAATATGGTCGAATTGACTTTAGTATATTTAGTGTGTTAACTTATTAACTGTCGACAGAAAACACCATATATGGGGGATAAGCAAAGATAATGAAATGTCCATTTTGCGGAAGTGATGAAGATAAAGTATTAGAATCAAGAACATTATCTGAGGGTGAAGCGATCAGAAGGCGTCGTGAGTGTTTATCTTGTAGCCAAAGGTTTACTTCTTATGAAAGATTAGAAGAAAGACCAGTGGTGGTTATTAAGAGTACGGGCAATAAAGAGTTTTTTAAGAAAGAGAAAATTCTTAATGGAATGATAACAGCTACAGAAAAGAGGCCAGTAACTGTTATGCAAATTCAATCTGTTGTTGAAGAAATTACAGAAGAATTACACCGTCGTACGGAGAGAGAAGTCCATTCAAAAGAGATTGGGCAGATGGTGATGGATAAATTGCAGGGTTTGGATCAGGTAGCTTATGTTAGATTCGCATCTGTTTATAAACAGTTCAAGGATGTTAGCGAATTTATAAAAGAAATAAAGAACATGTAAGGAGAGTATGTAGAGATGGTAATAGCAGAATTAAAAGAAATATTAGAAACAGGGAAGTCACGAGGGCTTATTAAAAAGCTTATTAAAAGAAATGGAGAAATCGTAGATTTTGATAAGCAAAAAATAATAGATGCAATTTATAAAGCTGCGGAGTCTTTAGGCGGTACTGACATTGACTTGGCTAGAGCTTTAACGGATAAAGTTATCCTTAAACTTACAGAAACTTATAACAAAAAAACAATACCTGCAATTGAAGAAATTCAGGATTTAATTGAAAAAGTTCTTATAGAAGAAGGTCACGCTAAGACAGCTAAGGCTTATATCTTATATAGAGAGCAAAGAAGTAAGATAAGAGACAAAGAAAGCCTTATTTTGGATATTAATAAGGTTATGGATGGTTATTTGGCTCAGTCAGACTGGCGTGTTAATGAAAATAGTAATATTAATTATTCTTTGGGTGGGCTTATTTTACATAATGCAGGTGCAATTACTGCTAATTATTGGTTGAAGAATATTTACACCAAAGAAGTTGCTGATGCTCACCAAAATGGTGACTTTCACATTCATGATCTTTCTATGTTTTCAGGATATTGTGCTGGTTGGTCGTTAAGGCAGCTGATAGAAGAGGGTTTTGGTGGAGTTACAAATAAGATTAATTCTAAACCAGCCAAACATCTTAGTACTTTGATTTCTCAGATGGTGAATTTTTTAGGAACTATGCAGAACGAATGGGCAGGAGCGCAGGCCTTTTCGAGCTTTGATACTTATTTAGCTCCGTTTGTAAGAGTTGATAATCTTAGCTATGAACAAGTTAAACAACAGATACAGAGTTATGTTTTTAGCATCAACACTCCCTCAAGATGGGGTAGTCAGGCGCCATTTACTAACATTACTTTAGATTGGACTGTGCCTTCAGATTTAAAGGACAGGAAAGCTCTTATTGGTGGCAAAGAATTGGAAACAACTTATGCTGATTATCAGAAAGAAATGGATGTTATTAATAGAGCATTTCTTGAAGTAATGATGGAAGGCGACTCCGACGGTAGAGGGTTTGGTTATCCTATTCCAACGTATAATATTACTAAAGAATTTGACTGGGATAGTCCAAACGCAAGTCTTCTTTTTGAAATGACAGCAAGATATGGAACTCCTTATTTCCAAAACTTTATCAATAGCGATCTTGATCCAACTGATGTGCGTTCCATGTGTTGTCGTTTGCAGTTAGATAAGAGAGAGCTAAGAAACAGAGGCGGCGGACTTTTTGGGGCTGATGAATTTACTGGTTCAATTGGAGTTGTCACAATTAATCTTCCAAGAATAGGTTATCTTTCAAAAACAAAGGAAGAGTTTTTTAGAAGACTGGAAGATTTAATGGAAATTGCCAGTGATTCTTTGGTTGTTAAAAGAAAAGTAGTTAATAGATTACTGGAGATAGGGTTGTATCCATATACTAAGAGATATTTAAAACATTTTCATAATCATTTTTCTACAATAGGACTAAATGGTATGAATGAATGTTTGCTGAATTTTATTGGTAAGGATATTACTTCCGAAGAAGGACTTGAGTTATCCTGTGAGATAGTTGATTTTATGAGAGAAAAGCTAAAAGAATACCAGGTAGGCACAGGAGATTTATATAATTTGGAAGCTACTCCAGCGGAGTCAACATCTTACCGTTTTGCTAAAATGGATAAGGAAAGATATCCTGATATTATAACTGCTGGCGAAAAAGACCCATACTATACAAACTCTACTCAATTGCCTGTAGACTATACAGCGGATGTTTTTGAGGCATTAGATCATCAGGAAAAAATCCAGAGTAAATATACTGGAGGTACTGTTTTTCACAGTATGTTAGGAGAAAGGATTAAGGATCCAGCAGTTTGTAAGCGTTTAGTTAAAAAGATAGCTTATAATTACAAGATTCCTTATTTTACAATTTCTCCAGTATTCTCTGTTTGTGCGATACATGGTTATTTGGATGGGGAGCATTTCAATTGTCCAGTTTGCAAGGAGGAGCGAGAACAGGAATTGAAATCAAAGATAAAAGAATTAGAAAAGTATTTTGACGAGCCAGAAAAAAAAACAGCTTGATCACGGAAGGGGAAAAAGAAAATGGAAATAAAACAAGAAATAGAAAGACAAATTGAGGAGTTAAAGTCTGAATTGGAGCATGTAAAAGGTTCCGAGGCAGAAGTATATGCTAGGATTGTAGGCTATTACAGACCAGTTAACAATTGGAATAAAGGTAAAAAGGAAGAGTATCATGAAAGATTACACTTTATTTGTAATGATGATGCGTCGGCAAAGAAAGTAGAAAGTATTGTTTTGGAATCTTCCAACATTGTTGAGAATACAAAGGAAGAATTGCAAATTTTAGTGAATGAAAAAGGTAAAATTAAACAGTACAAAATGTTTTATTCTGAGCATTGCCCAGGTTGTAAGCCAGTTAAAAGCATCTTGTCTTCACAGATTGCAATTAAAGGTACGGATATTAATGCTAGTACTAAAGAAGGTTTAGAAGAAGCTATTAGAAATAACATTACTGGTACACCAACAGTTATTTTCTATGATGAACAAGGAAACGTTGTACAAAAGGCACACACGTCAGCTCAAGTTGAACAACTGCTTTTTGTTTAATGCAGGGTTGGTTAAAGACTAGCTTTATTGATTATCCTGGTAAAATAGCCTCTGTATTTTTTTACGGAGGCTGTAATTTTAGATGTCCTTTTTGCCATAATGGAGACTTGGTTTTACAGAAAACAGCAGAAGAAATATCCGAAGATGAGGCAATTTCTAAAATTAAAAAGAAGAAACATCTTTATGAAGGAATCGTTTTAACTGGCGGAGAACCAACAATGGTTCCGAACATTGCAGCCATCATTAGGGAAATAAAAAGTCAAACAGGACTCCCAGTAAAACTAGATACTAATGGAACAGCGCCTGATAAGCTAGAAGCTCTAATTTCGGAAGGCTTGATAGATTATGTCGCCATGGATATCAAAACTTCTCTAATGAAGTACCCAGGGTTGTTTGCCACAAAGGATGAGGCTTTGGTTGATAAAATAAAGCAGTCAATTGAAATATTAAAAAATCAAAAAAAGATACAGTATGAATTTAGGTCTACAGTTTATCCTCCCTTATTTGAAGAGAGTGATTTAGGCGGAATTGCGGAGTTAATCAACGGAGCAGAGGCCTATTATTTACAACAATATAATCCAAGAAACACTTTAACCGAAGATGCTAGCAAAGAAATTTTACCAACTAGTAAATTAAAGGAACTTCAAGAGTATTTTTCAAAGTTTGTCAAACATTGCGAGATAAGATAGACGTCAGCTTTCACTTTTCTTCTCTAGAATGAACTAGTGACACCAATGAACCAGTGAACTATAATATATTTATGTTAGCAAAGAGAATTATTCCATGTTTAGATATAAAGAATGGGCGCGTGGTAAAAGGCGTTAACTTCGTCGACATTATTGATGCAGGAGATCCTGTTGAATTAGCTAAAAATTACGATGAGCAGGGTGCTGACGAGCTAGTTTTTTTAGACATTACAGCTTCCTCAGAGAAACGAAACACAGTGGTGGACTTAGTCAGGCGAGTAGCCGAGCAAGTATTTATTCCTTTTACTGTTGGTGGTGGGATTAGAACAGTTGCTGACGTGAGAGAAGTTTTAGCTGCTGGAGCAGATAAAGTTTCTGTAAATACTGCTGCCGTAAATAATCCAAATTTGATTACTCAAATCTCGCAGAAATTTGGTGCCCAATGTATGGTTATGGCTATTGATGCTAGAAGAAGAAACAATTTGCAAAAGCCAGAGATTAAGCCAGATTTAATTAATATGGATTGTGAGTGTGATACTGATAGTCAGTTTGAAGTTGTAATTCATGGAGGTAGAACAAGAACTGGCATCGATGCAATCAAATGGGCTAAGAAAGTTGAGCAGCTTGGCTCTGGAGAAATACTTTTGACAAGTATGGACGGAGATGGAACGCAAAAAGGTTATGACTTGGAAATGACGAAAGCTGTTGCTGACGCGGTTAATATTCCAGTGATTGCTTCAGGTGGAGCAGGTACGCTTGAACATATCGCTGAAGCCTTAGAGGTTTGCGACGCGGCATTGCTTGCATCTTTGTTGCATTACAGAAAACTTACAATTCCTCAGATAAAAACTTTTTTAGAAGAAAAAAATATTCCAGTAAGACAATAAAATATAATTATTTAGCTTGGTGATGAGCTTTTTCAATTAACTCAAAATGAGTTAACAGTTCATTTGTAATTGCTTCTATATCGCTTGTTTTCACTAGAACATAAAGTATATCACCTGCAATTATTTTGGTGTTTCCTCTTGGGGCAATAATGTTTTCATTGCGGTTAAGCATTGTTATTGTGCTTCCTGGAGGCAACAACAGAGAAGAGACAAGAGCTGAGCCGGTGTAAGTATTCTCATCAATGGTTATTTCAATTAATTCGAGTTCCGAGTTTTGGAGTGTGATGAGTTCCATTACTTGTCTAGGCTTTGGTTTAGCCTTTACTGACAACTTGAGAAAGTCAGCTAATTTCACAAGAGTGGTTCCTTGAATAATCATAGAGAGTAAAACAGCAAAAAAGACAATGTTAAATATTCCTCGAGAGCCAGGGACATTAGCCGCTGCGAGATATGTGGCTAACACGATAGGGACTGCTCCTCTTAAACCACTCCAGCTTAAGAAAATCTTTTCTTTAACATTATATTTTGTAAAAAACAAACAAGAAAAAACAGCTACTGGACGTGCGAAGAAAGTAATTATTAAGAACAAAATAATACCAGTTTTGTAGACATTATAAAATTCATTAGGGAAAACCAGTAAGCCAAGAAGAACAAAGATTATAACGTTTGATATTGTGGATAATGCTTCAAGTAATGTGGATATTGTTGGCTTATAAGGTATATTGGAATTTCCTATAAAGTATCCTGCAAAAAAGGCAGAAATTATACCACTGGCAAGAAAAAAATCTGCCACACCGTAAGATAAGAGGATGATGGAGATCATATATAGGTAAAAATATCCTTTATCTAAAGTTTTCAGGTAGTTGAACAAAAAAACGGCAATTTTGCCAATTAGCAGACCAATCAATATTCCCCCTGTAATTTGCCACAGTAGCGTAAGAACTAAATTAGCAGGATGTTGCATTTGGCTGATGGTTATTTGTATGGCGATTGACGTTAGGACAATGGCCATTGGGTCGTTGGTGGCTGACTCTATTTCCACAACAGAGGCTAGCTTTGGGTTTAGGGAACGGGACCTCAGAATGGAAAAAACTGTTGATGCGTCAGTTGAGGAGATTACACACCCGATTAGGATGGAAGTTAACCAGTCAAGTTTTAGTAAATAGTGAAGCGATATGCCTGTGAGTGCTGCTGTTAAGGCTACTCCTACCGTTGCTAGAATCATTGATGGTACAAAAACAGATTGTAATCTTTCTTTTTTGGTTTCAAAACCTCCAATGAATAAAACAAAGACCAGAGCAAAGTCAGCCATTTGTCGCGAGAGTATGAAGTTGTCTAAATAGACCACTCCTAAGATATCACTTCCAAATAAGATACCTGCTAGCAGAGAGATTACAACTAAAGGAACACTCCATTTGTTGGAGATTTTAGCTGCCATGATTATGGCTAAAAGCACTAAGGCTGAGATTAAATACATATTAAAGAACATCCTCTTGTTTACAAATAGAAAAAAGTATCATCGTAAAAATATCATTATTTATGCAGTATTGCAAGGAAGGACAATTCAAATTCAAAGTTATTAAGGCTATATTTTGAGGTTTGCGAGAAAGCTTTTAAAAAGATTTTGATGAGGTAATAAAATTTATGCGGTTAGCTTGTCTTTAACTTTAATAAATCAAGAAATATCAATGTTTTATAACCCAGCATTAGGGAATAATAACAATGTAAGACAATAAAGGGGGAAAACAATCATGGATGAAAAACAATTAAGAACAATCATCGACCAAGTTAATCAATTAGGTGGCGGAGAAGCAGAAAAATCACAGAAAGTAGAATATATGATGGACTTTGGTAGTGTTGCAGTAATGGTGAATATGAGTCTTAATTAGTTTGGAGTATTTTGTAGGGGATTGTTATTAGTTTTGAATTGTCTAAAGTAAAGTTGATAACAAAGCTTTGATTCTGGTTGTTAATAATTGTAGGGAAAATAAGTATTGAAATAATTTCTGAGTTTGGATAAATTAGTTGGTCTTTAAATCCGTACGTTTCTAAAACATGCTGAACTTCTTTTTCAGTTTTTTGTAATTCCATTTGTAATGATTGATTTCTTTCTAATGAATATATTTTTGTTTGTAATGTTTTTAGCTCTTCATTATAAAGATAAGCGTTACTACTCGTAATGTCTCTTTCTTGAAGTCTTTCTAGCTCTAGATTCATATTTTTTAACTCAGAATAAGATAGTTCCTTATAATTATTTTTATTTAGGATGTCAGTAAGCAAAGGATAACTACTTTCTACAGGTTTGTGCTGTATCTGAGCGTTGTCTACTAGAACGAAGCTATTATTTATTTTTGTCCACATAGGGGTTTCATTAGTATTTTTTATTCTTAGAAGGAAAGTTGTACTTAGCGTTTTATTTGTTAGTAAGTTGTATATTTTTACTTGTTGGTGAATGTTGTTAGAGTAAGGCGCAAGAGAATACACTAGTCCTTTGTCCATAATGGTTTGCGTTTCTTCAGGGATAATATTATATTCTTGGCATCCAGATAAAAAGATGAAAGAAATAAACAATAAGCTAGTCAGTAGGTTCTTTGTCATGTCTTTCTCTGATTATACCATAGTTACCAAGACGGAAAACGGATCCTTGATTAGCGTTTTTTTCAATTAAGAAATTTTCATTGTTAATAGTAATAGAAGTACCGTTCCAGGCCTTGTCCTTTATAGAAACAATGCCAGTTTTTTCTGGTAAGGCAATTTCTTCTCCTGCAGTTCTTATTTTGGATAATAGTATTAATTGTTCTTTCAGTTGCTCTTGTAGTTCAAAAACAATCAACGTGAGTTGTTGATAAGCGCTGTCTTTGATAAGTGCAGCTTTAGATTTTTCCGAAGATACTTCAAACCTAGTAATTTCTTTAGTGGCATTTTGATATTTTCTTTCTGTAGATTGCATTTCTTGCAACAAAGCTCCTGCTGATACGTTTTTTTTGCTGGCATCATATTCTATGGTTAATTCTGTTTTTGTTGTTATTCTTTCTGATCCAGAAGAACCAACAAAGATATTTTCTTTTGCCATTAAGCTCCCACCAGAAGCTTTTTTTTCAATGTAGATGCTTTTCCCCGAGTTGATATTTGCATGTAGGGATTCATAGCCAATATTAATGTCACCATTAATTGTTGTTAATCTAGAATTATGCGCATATCCGCAAAAAATTCCTTCACCAGCTGTTGCTTTAGAACTGTTTCCAACAAAGCCAGTTAGAATATAAATATAACCTTTCGCTTCAAGAGTAGCGCTATTGCTTGTGCCATAAACAGTAATGTCATGAGAAGCTTTAATGTTACTGCTTTGTATCATGTTTTCTATAATTATGGTTCCGTCGAATTCAATATTTTGGTTAATTATTGGCTCTTTTAAAATTAAGGTTGGAGTGACTCCAATCACTTCAGCGCTGTAATTTATTATTCCATCTATCTTCGGTAGAATATCTGCACCTTTTTCGAAGACATTTTCTCCTAATTGCAGAGTTTTTTGGGGATGAATTCTGGTTGGTATGGTCAGCCCAGTAATTGTTTTTCCCGGCATGCCTTTGGATGCTTTGTTGATTCTTGCAATTTTTTTACCAAGTATAGTTCTATTCTCGATAGTGGTGTCCAAGTAAACACCTTTTGTTCCTTGCTGGATGTTGGCAGGGAACGGTCTTTTTGTTTCATAAAAATAAGTGCATTGTGCTTCTTCGACTGGGACAGCAAAGTCTCCTTTAGCGAAAATAAAAGAATCAGTAACTTTGTTGGCTTGCATATACTCAATCATTTCTGGCATAACACCAAAAGTAATGCCTGTTCTAGCGATTTCTTTATTAATTTTTTTCAAATTAGCGTTTGGATTTATTGTTATGTCAGCGAGTGTTTCTTCTTTATTAATAGAAATGAAACAGTTATTGGAAAGATATTCTGCGGGGCGGGAGTTATCTTTATTAGCCTCAGCATAGATGATGAAGTCTTTACTGTTGTCTTCTCTGTAAACTTCGTTGATTAGCTCAATTGTGTTAAAAAGGTTGTAAAGCGACATTTCCGGATATTTCTTTTTAATATCCAGAATATCTTGTATCCCTAATTCTTTAAGAATATTTATGTAAAAGTTGTTGCAGTCAGAGACAGCTATTTCATATTTTTTTTGTTCCATAGTTTAGATTATGTAATATTCCATTGTTAATTGTAAATAAGACTTCCAAAATCCTGTTTATCGGGGCTATAATTTTATGTATGGGAAATAGGGTTGCAACAGGAATAAAAGCATTAGATAAACAACTACGAGGAGGATTGCCAAAAAACCAGCTAACTTCGTTGGAAGGTTGCTCTGGTATAGGTAAAACAATATTTGGAATTCAGTTTTTGAAAGAAGGATTGTTCACTGATGAAAGAGTTCTTTTTGTTACATCTAAAGATACTCCAAAGCAAATAAGAGAAATAATTTCTTCTATGGGTTGGGATATTGCTTGGGCTTTTGAGCAAGGAAGATTTCTAATATTAGATATACGAGATTATTTTGGAGAAACAGAAAGTTTTGATAATGGTGATATTTTTGTGAATTTGATTAAAGAAATCAAGGATATTGTAAGTAAAAATAAGATAAAAAGAGTAGTGCTGGACCCAGCTTTCCCTCAGTTTATAACAGCGAATAATAATATAAGAAAAATTTATTTTTCAGGATTAAATGATATGATAGAGAAGTCAGATAGTGATTTAACAATTGTGATACTAAAAAACGACAATGTTGAAGATAACGCAATTGAGACAAATACTATTAAGATGTATTTTGACCAGCAGGGAGAGATGGTAAAAAGGTATATATTGCCTCAGAAGATAATGTTTACTGATTATGCTGTGAAGGCAATTAGTTTTGAAATAAAACCCAAGGATGGTATTTGGATAAATGAGTGATTCAGCATTTAAGATACTTATAGCAGATGACGAACCTAACATTTTAATGCTCACCAGCATGATGCTTGATGATTTGGGGTATAAAACAATTTTAGCTAATAATGGCGCTCAAGCTATAGAAAAAGCACTACAAGAATTTCCAGATTTGATTATTACGGATATTGTTATGCCTGAAAAAGATGGGTTTGAAGTCTGTAAAACATTACGCGAAAACAAAGACTTTGCTGATGTTCCTATTATTATTTTATCTGCGATTGGTGATGAGTTTAACAAAATTACGGGATTTGAGGGTGGCGCAGATGATTATATTACTAAACCCTTTAATTTGGATGAATTAAAATCAAGAGTTGAAACATTGTTGCTGAGAAGACAAGAATCAAGAGTACGTAATGCAAGCAATGCTAAAGCAGTAATAAGTCTAAATAAAAAAGAAAATGCAGAGATAGATAAAATTAGTTCTGGAATAAAAGAGTTAGACGAATTGTTAGACGGAGGACTCCCTAAAGGTTCTAATATTTTGTTGCTTGGGCCTTTGGGTACTGGTAAATCAACGATGGCAAGAAAATTTATTTTAAACGGATTGCATAACAAAGAAAGATGCATGTTTGTAACTCTTGATGATTCACCAAAGCTAATTCGAGATAAACTGTCGTCTAGCTTAGAGATAGATGTTAGAGAGTACGAGGAGTTAGATCTTTTTTCTATTGTTGATGCTTATTCTTGGTCTTCAGGTGCCTCTGAGGTAAAAGAAAAGTTTAGAATAGATGGAATTCTTGATTTAAATCAATTCTCTATGATTATTTCTGATTCTGGTCAACACATTGGTCAATCAATCCAGAGTAAGCTAGGTGGAAGACGGGTGTTCGATTCAATTTCTTCTATTTTGGTTAACTTTGATCTGTCTATGGCACAACGTCTTTTATCCCAGTTGGCTAGAACTTCTTTAGCGTTTGGGATGGTAAATACAATGTTTGTTTTAGAAGAAGGCACAGTTTCGGAGTATGTTCTAAACAATATTAAGTATATAATGGATGGTGTAATAGAAACGAAAGAAAAAGATGGGCATATGTATATGAGAGTAGCTAGTATGAAGTGGATAGATTTTGATAGGGAGTGGGTGAAACTAGGAGACCATGGATAGAACGCCTTCAGGAATAAGTGGTTTAGATTCTATCATTGAAGGTGGATTTCCAAAGGGAAGAAACTTCTTTTTGTCAGGTTCAGCAGGTTCTGGTAAGACAATCCTTTCCACCCAGTTTTTATATAACGGCGCCTATAAGTACCAAGAAAAAGGGCTTTACGTTTCTTTTGAAGAACCAATTGACGATATTATCGCTGATGCCAGTAGGTTTGGTTGGAATATTCAGAAGATGATTGATGAGGATAAATTAAAGTTTTTGTATTTTCCAATGCTAAAGAAAGATTTCGATGAAAATGTTTTTGATTTGCTTTCTACTTTAGTTAAACAAATTAAAGAAAATAAATTTCAACGACTTGTTATTGATTCTTTGCCAGCCTTTGGTATGGCTTTTAATGATTATAATAAAATGAGAAAAGAACTTTTTTTGCTTTTGCATGAAATTAGAAAACTACAATGTACTACAATAGTAATAACCGAGAAGCCATCTGGAGAGATTGGTTTAACTCATTTTGGTGTGGAGGATTTTCTAGCTCAGGGATTAATAATGTTACACTTAGGTCATACATATAGAGGTATTGAGGTTAGAAAACTAAGAGGAACAAATCATAGTACAGACATTCATAGGATGAGAGTTGGCGATGAGGGGATAGTGGTTTATCCGGGTGACCACCCGTATTGATTAGTTCAATGGTTCATTGGTTAAGTAGATTTGAGTTGAAATATTTATTTATTGATTTTAGAAAGGTGAGGTTAGGTAGTGTTACAAGGTGTAAATGAAATATTGCCAGATGAATTGTCTAAAAGACATGATGTAATCGAAAAGATGGTTGGTTGTTTTAAATCAAATAAATATAACAGAGTAACGACTCCGACGTTTGAGCCTTATGCTGAGCTTTCTAAAGGCTGGGGCCCGTATCTTAAGGAAAAGTCCATAAAGTTTATTAGCCATGATGGAGCAATTATGGTTTTAAGACCAGAAATGACTACGCCAATTGCTAGACTAGTTTCAGCAAGAAACCAAGAGTTAATTTTCCCCCAAAAGTTTTTTTATCTAGAGAACGTTTTTCGTAAACAGCATATTTTAAGAAAACAAGAATTTTTACAAATTGGTGCTGAATTATTAGGAGACGATAGTATTAACGCAGACATTCGGATTGTTAATTTACTTATTGATGTCTTGCATTCTGCAGGTATCGAAGATTTTAAAATTGAACTAGGACATATTGAACATAGCGAGACAGAAACACTAGAAATTAAAGAAGCGTTAATGAATAAAGAATATAATAAGTTGGATAAACTTCCAGCTTTAGGCGATGTAAGTATTTTAACTAAGGGTTCCTATTTGAAAGAGTTTGATGATTTATTTAGGCAGATAGCTCCGGAAAACATGGATCATCTGGTTTATAATTTAGGACTAGCGCCAGAAGTAACTTATTATACTGGAATTATTTTTAATGTACTGTTAGAAGGTGTTGGATATGTTGTTGGTTCTGGTGGTCGTTATGATACTTTGTACAAAGAATACTCTTTTGATATTCCGGCTATTGGGTTTGCGCTTGGCTTTGAAAAACTAATTACATACTTTAAGGGGAAATAATGGAAAGATCAATTACTATCGGATTACCAAAGGGTTATCTTTTTAAGGATAGCTTAGCTTTTTTTCAAAAACAGGGGATAGAGGTAGGCGAAATTCCAGATAGAGCTTTAATTTTTTATGATAAAACCAAGAAGTTTAAATTTTTGATACTTAGACCAACAGATGTTCCTGTCTATGTACAGAATGGTGTTGTTGATATGGGTGTTTGCGGGATGGATATAGTTAGAGAAACCAAACCAGATTTAATTGTTTTAAAAGATTTAGAGTTTGGATATTGTCGCTTATCTGTTGCTACGGACATAAATAAGAAAGATAAGAATTTTAGCAATGGTAATAAAGTAGCCACAAAATTCGTCAATAGTACTAAGGAGTTTTTTGATAAAAAAGGAATTAAGGTAGATATTATCAAGCTATACGGTTCAGTTGAGTTGGCTGCCATAACAGGACTTAGTGACTATATTGTTGATCTAATTGCGACCGGTAAAACTTTGAAAGAAAATGGTCTGGTAGAAACTCAGACTATTTATGAAACAACTGCTCATCTTTTAGTTAATCGAGTTTTTTATAGCTTGAGAAACGAGATAGTAAAGCAGTATATAGGTTAATATTTATGATTCGTACCGTGGAAAGAAACATTAGCGAAGAAATAAAAAAAATTCATACAAGAACAGCCTTTATTGATAGAAAAGAATCAGAGGTTGTTTGTAATATTTTAAAAGATATTAGAGAACAAGGCGATGTTGCACTATTGGGTTATATCAACAAATTTGAATTTCCAGCAAAAAACATTAAAGACATTGTTGTTACCAAAGAAGCTTTGAAATTGGCGTATGATACTTCTTCAGAACAATTAAAAAATCTTTTAAATGTAGCAACAGAAAATATTCGCAGTTATCATCAGAATTTTTTATTAAACTCTTGGCAAGAAAAAATTTACGAGAACTCTTCCTATGGCATGAAAGTTACATCAATTAAACGAGTTGGTGTATATGTCCCAGGTGGCACCGCTGCATATCCAACGTCAGTGTTAATGAACGTAATTCCCGCTCAGGTTGCTGGCGTAGAAGAGATAGTGCTTGCATCTCCAGCTGGAAAAGATGGACAAATTGATAATTCAGTTTTGGCGGCAGCTTATTTGCTAGGCATCAAGGAAGTTTACTCTGTGGGCGGAGCTCAAGCAGTTGGCGCTTTGGCTTATGGTACGGAAAGTATAAAGAAGGTAGATAAAATAGTAGGTCCAGGAAATATTTATGTAACTTTAGCTAAAAAAGAAGTTTTTGGAGTCGTAGGTATCGACAAAATGGCAGGGCCAAGCGATGTTTGCATTATTGCTGACGACAGTGCAGATCCAAGATTTATTGCTGCAGATATGTTAGCTCAGGCAGAGCATGATACTTTAGCCTCAGCAATTCTTATAACAGAGTCTAGAGAGCTAGCAAAGAAAGTTAAAACACAATTAGCTTTGCAATATAAAGAACTACCTAGAAAGCAGATACTGGATAGAGCTTTGTCAGATAATTCTTTAATAATTGTTCAAGAAGGTGCTGATGTTAAAAAGCTAGCCAAGATAGCTGACCAGATAGCAGCGGAGCATTTGGAAATATTTCACGTCAAACAAGAAGAACTAGTTAATAATATTTCACACGCTGGAGCAATTTTTGTTGGAGAATATTCAGCAGAAGTGTTGGGCGATTATATGCTGGGGCCAAACCATGTGTTGCCAACAGGCGGAACTGCAAGGTTTTCTTCACCCTTAAGTGCGATAGATTTTCAAAAATATACGACAGTAGTAAGAATGGATAAGTCTGATTTTCCTAAAGTGGGAAAAGATACTGCGTATTTTGCAGATATTGAGAAACTACCAGCTCACGCTAAAGCAGCTAGAATTAGAATCAGTTAATAAAAAGCAATACTGGCATATCCTACAACATGTTTGTCATCAAACGACGCCGTGGCAGAAGTGTCATAGTAGAGAAGCTTATTTTTTGTAATAGCTAGTTCATTTAGAGTGGCAAGAAGCAAGGTAATTGGGAAAACACCACAGCAGTCAGCTTCTTTCATTTGGTGTTGATTAAGAAGATTATCTGGCGACATTTTCAGGATATGGTTAATCGTTTTTTCGTCTAGCTCTTTGGCTGTTTTTAAAGAGTGATAATGTGATAAGTCGTTACTAACTACTAAGACAGTGTTGTTGTCCATAACGGAAGCAATTTCTCTGCCTGCTTTTTTTGCTATAGCTAAATCTATCATTCCAACATTGATTGGTATTATTTTACATTCAGGTAAGAGATACTTAAGGAAAGGTAATTGCACTTCAAGTGAATGTTCCTGATAGTGAGGTCGTGAGTCTTTAATAAAAATATTTGATGACAACAATTCGTTAATTTTAGACTCGTCGACATCTAGGTTTCCTAGTGGTGTTTCCAGCGATTTCTCGGAAGGTATGGCTAGGCTTTGATGAAAAGTTTTATGAGCAGGGGCAAGGATGATAACTGTTTTGATATTCTCGTTCTCAAGTTGTTTGTATCCATATGCTGCTGTTTGAGCGGAATAAATGTATCCAGCGTGGGGAACAATAATTGCTTTTGGTTTATTGATTGTCTTGGAGGGTTCAGATAGAAAAGTTTGTAATTGTTTTTGAAGAATTAAAGGGTTGTTCGGATAAAAACTGCCAGCAAAACTATTTCTTAGTAGGCTCATTTGGATACTTTTTAAATTGCGGGAGAAAGAAATTTGTGCCTTTTTGATAATTGTTAAAATCATTTTGATAAATAGTAACAAGTTGAGCTTCAACCATTTTTGTAAATAAAATGTAATAGGCAGATAAAAAGATTAGGGAGTAGATACTAAGCAAAGTTAAGGTTCTATCAAATAAAATAAAAAGTACTAGGTAGAAAAGTAATGGATGTCGGTGTCTAAGGTATAGCCCTTTTACGTTAAAGGGTGTAACAATAAAGTCTAAATTGAATTTGTCTTTGTTTTTTGAAAATAAATTTTTTAAATGCTTTATTCCAAAAATGTTTGCCATCCCAAGTGTCCAAACCGATTCAACTATTAAGAAAAGGAAGATAAGTCTAAATGTATCCATTATAAGAAAAACGATATTGCTGAGGTTATCTTGCATATTTAGAATGTGTGGTGCTTGGATAGAGCTAATGACTTTAATGAAAATGAGAATTATGACGATAGTAATTATAGCGTATAAAAACCTATACAAATAACTCATAAACCAATTCCCTAAAGTTTTTTGTAGAAATATTTTTGTTTTCTCTGTGTAAAGGAAATAATGTAGCGTAAAGAGTAGCGGGATAATAATAAATAAAGATATATATTCCATCTTTTGATTATACTACTTTTTTATAAATATTCCCTCTCTCTTTTAGGCGAGAGGAACCAGGAGCGAGGTAGATATATTATAAAAAATGGATACAAGAAAGCTTAGTTAATAGTCGTTATAAGAGATGGTGGCGCTATATAGGTAAAAATTTTATCTATAAAAGGAAGGATTAATTCTAATGAAAAGTAATGGCTTGTGCAAACAAAAGCATATATTCAATCATATTTTCCTTAATTCTACTAATCATGATATTATTTTAAAAAATAATGGGAATTATTCATTTTTCGTTCGATATATTAATATAAGAGCGAAAAATGGGGTGGTTAATATGATACATGCAAGAGTAAATCATAAACAAAAGTTAAAAGAAGATTCAATATGTAAGAATTTCTGGGAAGAGTTTGCTAAAAGAGGTTTTTCCGTCGAGCCTTCCAATGATGGCGCCTACCACAAAAACACGGATCAATCTCAGTTAATCAAAGACAATAACGGGTTTTTTGAATTAAAGACCGGTTTGGAGTCTAAGATAAACATAGTTTCAGCTCAGAATTTCATGAAGACGATTGCCAAAATTGAGAGTATGGTTAGTTATAAGTTGTTTGAGTAAAGAAAAGAAGACAAGGGGTAAATAAATGGTCTTAGGTATTGGCTCTAATATGCCGTCAATAAGTTCTTGGGGAACCCAAGGGCTTTCTGCATCTGACCTGCAAGGAACAGGGCTAGGAAGGTTTACGCCATCTTTTAGACCTAATGCAGAACAGGTTCAACAAAATAATTCAGGTTATAATATTCAACTTAGGAATGTGCCTGATGCACTTCAGTTCTTAGCAGAAGAAATTAAAAAGAAATTTAACATTAAAGTACATAATTCAGATATTCCATTTTCAGAAGAAGAATTAAAGATGCTTAATTATGTATTAGCTAATCTTCCAGGTGAGCATTTAAAAGGCGTTAAAACTATTGTCAAGAATAAGAGCATTCAAATGAATATGGAAACCATGCCAGAATCAATCTTTGCAAAAAGGCATCACAGTAGAGCTTATGGCGCTTATGATAAAAATAGTCAGAGAATTTTGGTGTTTGACCTTGATACAGTTGACCAAATAATTCCAGTAGTTAAGCATGAAGTTGGACACGCTGTTCATTCATATAATATGACTTTTGAAGAGTTTTTCAAATTTACCTTAAAGAGCGGCTGGGATGTAGTGCATTATGAACAAACTTTTTTGGGCGGAAACAATATGTACAATATTGGTATGCAACAGATAAAGTTAAGCAAACGAGAAGCCTTTGAGCAGAAACACAATTTTGATATGGATTCTATGAGAAGTAAGCAAAGTAAATTTGGAAAATACAACTTAATAGCTCCTGTTGAAAAACAGCACTTATATGCTTATTCTAATCCCTGCGAGACTTTTGCCTCATACTACGAAAAGGCAATGTAATTTATTATTTGACCCTATAGTTATTTTCTCTTATAATGCTCATACGTTATCCAAACTAGGGAAAGTTTTAGTAAAAGTTTTAGGAGGTAGTTCCAGTGAAGCAGACCTTTCAGCCCAATAGCAGAAAAAGACACAAGACACACGGTTTTCTTGTGAGATCAAGTTCAGTAGGAGGACGTGCAGTCCTGAAAGCTCGTCGTAAAAGAGGAAGGGCAAAGATAGCTGTTTAAAGAATTTTCTTTCGATAGGGGTCTTCGACTAAGGAAATATTCAGAATTTAAAGCAGTTTATGCAGAACAAAAGAAGGCAACAGGAAAAGGCATAATTGTTTATTTTAAACCAGACAAGACATTAAGGTTTGGAGTTATTGTAAGCAAGAAAGTTGATAAAAGAGCCGTAGTACGGAACAAAACAAAACGAAGGCTAAGAGAAGTATTTAGATGCAATAAGCCAGAGATAACAGGGGACTATGTGGTTATTTCTAAAGGTTTAGCAGTAAATCTTTCCTTCGAAGAGTTAAAGCAAGACTGGTTAAACCAGTTGGCATACTTGAAGAGAAAATATGGTTAAAAACACACTAATCTTTTTAATTAGAATATACAAAAAATATTCGCCATTAACTCCCAAAAAATGCCGGTTTTATCCTACTTGTTCTTCGTATGCCTTAGAGGCAATTACGAGATACGGAGTTTTTAAGGGTGGCTCGATGAGTACCTATAGATTGTTAAGGTGTAATCCATGGAATCCAGGTGGTTACGACCCTGTTAAATAGAAAGGTGAGACGATGAACCCATTTGTTTTTTTAGTTGATAATATGATGATCCCTATTTTGCAATTCTTTTTTAATTTAACCAACAACTATGTAATCGCAATAATTTTATTAACTTTTGTTATAAAATTGGTGTTGTTTCCTTTTACAATTAAGCAAGTTAGAGCAATGGATGATATGAAAAAGATTCAACCTAAGCTTAAAGAAGTGCAAACAAAATATAAAGATAATCCACAGCAATTACAGATTCAAATGATGTCCTTATATAAAGAACATAATGTGAACCCATTTGGAAGCTGTCTTCCAACTTTAATTCAGTTACCTTTTTTTGTTGCTATTTTTATGTCTTTAAATAGTCCAACATTTAGGGAATTAATATTGGCAGTTGATCCGAGTCAGGCATCTTTTTTGTGGATAAATAATTTAATAGGTCCTGATTCTACCGTTATTCTTCCAATCCTTGTAGCTATTTCTACATGGTTGTCACAGAAGACAATGACTATGTCTACAGATCCTAATGATCCAACGCAAAAAATGTTTAAGTTTATGCCTTTTTTAATGTTATTTATTTCAATTAATATGCCAAGCGGAGTTTTGGTATATTGGTCTTTGTCTCAGCTAATGACTGGTGCACAGCAGTATTGGCTAACCTCAAAGAAAAAGGAAATAGAGGAAATGGTTGCTACGGAGCCTGTAACGATTGACGTTGTAGCGACACCAGTCAAGCCAAAGAAACAAACAAATCAAAAGAGCAAAAGTAAAAAAGGAGTTAAATAATGGGAATATTAAGCATTTTTGGGAATTCAGGAAATTCAGATAAAAATCAAGTTGAAGAGAAAAAGATAGAAGATAATTTTGGGAATATGGTGGATAGCGACGTGCATTTGGTTGCCAAAGATATGCTAACTGAGATTTTAGACTTAATGGGATTTTTTAATGTTGTTAAAGTAGTTAAATATGAAGATAACTTTGTTTCACTGGATATTAAGGGTGATGACATGGGGAGAATAATTGGAAAAGAAGGTAGTACTCTACAGTCTTTGCAAATCTTATTAAGAAGTATATTAAGTAAAAAATTTAAACAGCCAATTAATGTTGTTCTTGATGCAAGTGGCTATAGAGATAAAAGAGAAGATTCTCTTAAAATGTTAGCTCAAGAAATGGCTGATCAAGCAATTAGTACAAAGGAAGAAGTGGTTCTAAGACCTATGAACTCATGGGAAAGAAGAATTGTACATTTAACCTTGCAAGAGAATACAGCAGTTAAAACAGAAAGCATCGGACAGGGACAGGATAGACAAGTAGTAATTACTCCTGCGTAAGGATGTCTTTAAATAGTTTTTCAGATGTTATTGCGGCAATCTCAACTCCTCCGGGCAGATCTGGGATTGCTGTTATTCGTTTAAGTGGACAAGATGTATTAGCATTTATAAAACCCTTTTTATCATTAAAGAAATACGAACCAAATACCATTAAATTTTCTGTTTTTAAAAAAGGACAGGAAGTTTTGGATGAGGTCTTAGTTTCTTATTTTAAAGCACCAAAATCCTTTACAGGTGAAGACATGATTGAGATTAATTGTCATGGTAATTACGTAGTAGCAAAAAAGATTTTGAACTTACTTTTTCAGAATGGAGCTAGATCCGCACAGCCAGGTGAATTTACAATGAGAGCCTTAGTAAATGGTAAAATGGATCTGGTTCAGGCGGAAGCAGTAATAGATTTGATTGATGCCAAAACAGCAATTGCTGCGAAGGTATCTAGTGCTCATTTGCAGGGAAGTTTGTCAGAAGAGATAGCTCAAATTAGACAAAAAGTGTTGGATATGGTTTCACATATTGAAGTTCATCTTGATTATCCGGAAGAAGAAGAATTGTCAGACAAGATGCATTATGTTTCTATTTTGGAAGAAATTAGAGTTAGCATCGATGGACTTTTAGTCTCTTTCTCTAAAGGTAAAATTTATAAAGATGGTTTGGTTGTTGCTATCACAGGGAAACCTAATGCTGGGAAATCTAGTTTATTTAATAAATGGCTTGAGGATAATCGGGCTATTGTGTCGGACATTCCTGGAACAACGAGAGATACCATTGAAGAATGGATAGAATTAGAGGGCATCCCAATTAAGTTAGTGGATACCGCTGGAATACGGGAGAGTAAAGATGAAGTAGAGAAAATGGGAATAGGAAGAACGAAAGAGTATTTAGCTAAAGCAGATATTGTTATTGTTATGCTAGACGCTAGTACAGGAATAGTGGATTCCGATGAGTTATTGTTAGAAGATGTCATAGTTGAGAAAACAATGTTTCTGATTAATAAAACAGATATTGCGTCGGCTGATAAGGTGAACAGTCAATTGTTGGAGAGGCATCCTGAGTCTGATATTTTTAGTCTATCTGTTTTGCATGACAATAATTTGGATGACTTTAATGTAAGGTTAATTAAGAAAATAGAATATTTATTCAAGGTGGATAATGAGGCAGAGATTTTAATCAATAACGAGAGGCATCAAGAAAGTTTACTGAAAGCGAAAGAAGCAGTCTTAGCGGCCGAGGATTCTGTTTTGGCAGGAGCAACAGAGGATTTGTGGGTTATTGACTTAAAGGAAGCCATGGTCCATCTGGGGCAGGTTGTGGGCGAAGATGTGTCCGAAGAAGTGTTGGATAATATCTTTTCTAGATTTTGTGTTGGTAAATAGTTTTTTATCAATCCGTGAGTTATGTTTGTATTTCATAAGCTGTATTTGCATGTAGTTATCACTTGTTCGTTTGAATAATATTAGAAAAATAATTATTTCATGAAACGTTTGTTTGATTGTGACGATATATTCATACGTTAGTTGAGAGGAATAAACATTGAACAATAAAGTAGTTTCTATTATAAAAGAAGATCAAGGTTTTAATTTGCCAGAGATA
>JAQWCF010000012.1 GCA_028706105.1 Candidatus Margulisiibacteriota bacterium | reverse complement strand
ATTAAAAGTAACCAACGGCTTTATAATTAAATAAGGAAGCACAAGAAAAGACTTTAAACTACGAATAATTTTTACTTTCTCTACAAAAAAACCTGCATCTACGAACAATCGCCTAAATCCAAATTTCCTAAAAGCTCTAATATGACCATAATCTCCCCAAAAATTCATAGCTATTGCAAAAATTGACCTATTAGCTGGGGCTAAAGCATAACAATATCTATCTTTCTTTAATAATGCAAAAATTTCACCTACTATATCTAAAGGATATTGGACATGTTCTAATACGTGCGAACAAATAACTAAATCAAACTCTACACCTAGAAATTCACATTTTTCTTTTAAAATATTCTTATATTCAACAAAATCAGGCAAGAACTTACCAACATCAGATACGTCAACACCATAATAATCAAGATCTGGACGCCAGTATTGTAAAGACTTCAAAAACCCACCTCTACCACACCCATAATCCAATACTTTTGCATTAGCAGGAAGTGCAAAAAAAACATTCAGAAATGACTTAGGAAAATCTAATTTTGAAGGCACTTCCACATAGTTATTGTATCTCCCATTATAAGAATTTTTATAATAACTGTCTGGATAAATACCTGATTCATTTTTTTTTATCATATTACTTTCAATACGTCCCCTACCTCTATTTTACACATACAATCCCTTGATTTACAATTAATAATTGTAGATGGAAAATGAGAAAGATGGCAAGGTCGGCAATTACCCTTAGTCCACTTTTCATCTGGACGACATTCATCATGAGCATATATTGCTATATGTTCACCTACCAAAGGCATTAATGTTTCATAATCAGTTGGCCCAAAAAAAGTTATTGTTTTTGTTTTTACTGCAGCAGCAAGATGCATAGGTCCAGAATCATTAGTGATTAATACCCTACTTTTTTTCAAAAAAATTGCTGTTTCTCTTAAGGTAAATTCTCCACAATAGTTCTTTAATCTAGATTTATCAAAAAAAGCATCTTCAATTTTACGAACAAATGCTATATCATTCTTACCCCCTATCAAGCATACTTCATGTTTTGTCAAAAGATGTTCAACTAATGAAATATATTTATCTAAACTTAAATTTTTGAGAGAAAGCAAGTCAATAGAAACATTTTCTGAACAACTTGCAAATAAGACAATACGGTCTGATGAAGACCCAACATCACCGTATTTATTTTCATAAGATTTAACTTCACTCTCACTTAGATATATTTCCATTCCTATATTGTTTCGGACAGAAAAACCCATGGATCTTATAACTCCTAAATAGCTATCAACTTCATGAATCTTATCTCTAGGAACTCTCTTAAACTTGTAATTCAACAAAAAACCTGCACTATTTGTGTCTATCCCAGACAACACCTTATGTTTGAAACCCCAAGCAAAAAAAATATTCTTTATCCCAGTATTTAAACAAAATACAATATCATATTCATTTTTTCTAAGCATATTTACATTTTCAGATGTCCTTAAATATACAGCTGTCAAATTCGGATTATTCTCTAGAACTTCTTCTGACCACTTAGAACCCACAAGACAATCAATCTTAGAATGTTTAAATATTCTCCTTGTCTCTGCAATCATCGGAGTAGACATAAGCATCTCACCAAACCCTGAATATATATTTATTATTAATATCCGCTTTACAGTTTCAGGAACTACCTTTACTGTCTTTCGTCTAATTAAAAAAGAAAGAACCACTAAACAAATGTTAAAAATTAGTCTATAAATCTTCCTCAAAATCACTATTCAAAAACCTCGATATATTCATATTTACCAAATGCAGGGTATAGATAATATTGATGCAAATTAGTCTTACACAAGCGGTCAACTCTCAATAAAAACTTCATTAATATTCTCTTCAACATACTCCAAAAAAATCGTAATCTTTCAAATGCACTCTTCTCAGTTAATAAAAAATAATCCATACTAGCAGCTTCTATTCCTGAACTATAAAATGCGGCCTTGCTTTCTGCAATCAAAAGCATCACATCCCTTTTGTCCACTGAATCAACAATTTCTACTCTAGGCAAATCAATAAAATCATTTACAAGACTCTTCAACCTTTCTCCTACAATAACAACTCCAACCGACTCGTAATACTGATGAAGTATTTGTACAACATCATATATCTCAAATCTAAAACCATCATCAAGAATATTTGTATTATTTATTAATTTTTTTATGCCATATTTATCAATCATATTATCAAAAGACATTTTTTTCATTTTCTCAATAAAACTATACTCATGATAAGACAAAAAACATTGTGAAGCTACTTTTTTGCCTGCTTCCGCAATTATAGCCACCTCATCAGAATGAACATTATAGTACAATATTTTTTGAAATAACTCTTCAAAACTTGACCACCCAACATAATGTATCCCTTCTACAAAAAACTTATTAATAAAAGATAAATTTGAGGGCCTATCTAACAAGCATAACGATCCGGACTGCATCATAAGATAAATTTGTGGCGTAAATTGACCATTAGAAGTACAACAAATTGATATCCTTACTTGCTTTAATATCTTCAAATAATTTTCATATCCTGTATGCTGGAAAAATTGAAACTTTATATTATTGCTTCTACATTTTGACTCAACATACAACAACATATTATTTGCCCTTATGTTGGCCGAACTTACTCTATGTCCAATATATACAACATCAAATTCTCTACTATATTTTTCTCCCTCGACAAAAGCATTAGTCTTCACCCAAGGCCAAAAAAAAGTTTTGATATTTTTCTCCCAAAAAAAGCGCCCATGTTCAGGCTTAGCATAGGTTAGAACTCCATCATAAATTTCTTTTTTTAAATAATCAATAGCATCTTTGACCATCAAAAAATTAAAATGCGTATCTGCTATAACAAAGAATTTAGGAATAGAAATGCCTTCTATATTTGTTAACCTTGTGTCACCATTAATAAAAACATCTACGTTTTCTTTTACCATATTATAAATACAAACAACATTAAATTCTTTAGTATGAATAAATCTAATATTGAATGAATTGAAATTACTCAAATTCTTACCAACAAAAATATATCTATCAAAAAAAGGATACAGTATTTGATAAGATTGATATAAATAATCTGTTCTGTTTTTGTTCAGCTTAGAACTGCAATAAATCAACAATTTTTTCACAAGAAACACCTTATCTTTTTATTTATTATAATCCAGACACAAAAATCCTCATTTAATGAAAACACATACTGGAATCCGTACAAAACATCTTTAACTCTATTCCGCTTACTCAAATAATCCTCGGTAGAAGCATCTTTATAATAACTATAATTCAGGAACATTACTCTTTTTAGCAACAACAATAAAAGAACAAATTAAAAATCTTTTTAATAGCCCAAAACTTAAAATAACTAACAATTTGCTTTTCCAAGAATTACTATATATTGGAATCAACTTATCAATAGAATAAGAAGACTCTTTAAAAAGATTAACAATTACTCTTTTTGTATAATACCTCAAATGTGTTCTATCAAATATTCCACTTTCTTGAAGTTCATATCTATTAGTTAAGATTTTTAAAACTGGTCCAAGATGACCGACATTAGGAATGCTTGCAATAAGAACCCCTTCATCACAAAGAACTTGGGAAAACTTTTGCAACACCAACCATGGGTCCTTTAAATGCTCTATTACATCACCACAAATAATAACATCGGAACTATTATCTTTTAAATCTAAGGTTATTCCTTCAATATCTCCCTCAATTATCCTATCTGCAACGCCAAATGCTATTTTTGCTGCCTTATCATAAATTTCTATTCCTGTTGTAGACACATTTGGGTATATCTCCTTAATCTTTTTTAACGTATCTCCCTCTCCACAACCCAATTCAAGAACATTAACAACATCTTTAGGCACATATTGAATTAAATCCAGTCTAGCATTGCCATAATAATTATAATTCCATTTGTTTTCTTTTATTTTTAATATCCTCTTTGGGAACAACAATGCTAGCAAGTTATATGCGTACCTTTTTGTCTTATCCTTAATCCTAAAAAATAAAGATTGTCTATCTGTTTGTATATTCTGGATACAACCGTATGCACGAGGATTCTTATTTGACAGTGGCCAAAACTCAGCAGCATATCTTTTATTTAAATATATTTGATACCAAAAATTATACTTTTTTAAATATTCCTTAAAAGGTTTTAAAGACTTAACATGGCTAACGTTTACCCACCAAAAATTGCCAGAGAAATGTGGTGTTTTTCCAAAACTTAAATAAGCACCAACCATATCATACTTACCTAACTTATTAATGCAATCTTTATAATTATCCACAACACAATTCAACATTTTTATTCTAGTCTCATTTATAAAAGTCCCTGATGAAACTCCTTTTGTGTGGATATATAATATTTTACATTTCCCCTCATAACTTTTTGCAAAATCATCTAAATAACTCATGGTTTTAAGTTCATAGTCAAAATAATTCGGAGAATTGTATATTACTGAGATCTTTGGGTCAGTGGATAAGCGAATATCTCCCTCACCAACGATACCAAGGAATATCTTTGTACAATCATTAATTAAGCCTGAAGCCTGAATGTGCTCAAAAATTTCATCAACAATCTCTTGATAAAACTTTCCAATAGTTGCAATATGAAAAAAAACATAGATATCTTCCTTCATTTAATCCTTACTATTAGCGACCGTAATAAAAACTTGGCAAATGGAAAAAACAAAGAATCCGATTAAACATTCTCAATAGAACTGATAATAAGCGTGTCAAAAAATTCCTTTTAATTATTTTGGGACTACTTCCCAGATTACTAACTACATCTACAATTCTTTTTGGAGAAATATTGTGCCCTTTCTCAATAACTAATACACTATCATAATAATGTAATGACTTCACTGACCTAGTGAAAGCATCAACCTTCAAGCTTCTTTGCTGTGAATATCTAGCATTTATTTTATCAATGAAATTTTTACTAAACTCAATAAATGTACCAGTTCTCTTATGCCCACCACCATAAGACAACCAATAAGAGGTATGTAAGTCTTCACACAAATAAACGCCTTCTTCACTTATATGATCAAATAAAATCTTAAAAGTTTTTATTTGTTGTCGCATAGTATGCCCACCATCATCAATCAAAATATCAATCTTTGGCACCAATTCCTTCAATTTATTCAAAAACTTTTGGTCTGATTGTGATCCTATTATTATATGAATATTTTCATCCTCATATTTTTTACATTCAGGATTAATGTCTACTCCATAAATGGTAACTTTCTCACCAAAATAATATTTCCACATTTTCAAAGAATCACCTTTAAAAACACCTATTTCCATAAGGACTAAATTTTTCTTACTTTTAAATCGCTTAAAATGATCATCATAAATATCTAGATAATTATCAAATTTGTCAGCATGATTATCCTCATATTCACTGTAAAACTCTTTAAACCTATTCATTATTTGGCTCCTTAAAAATTTATTAATCACCCATCTTATAAACTAAATCACAATTTTTTAAAAAATATTCTCTATGGGTAACGATAATAATTGTCAGTTCTCCATCTATTCCTAAAATCTCTTGTATGATATCATTTTCAGTAATTTGATCCAAAGCTGAAGTTGCTTCATCTAAAATCAAAACACTAGGACTATCATACAAAGCACGCGCTATACCTATCCTTTGTTTTTGCCCACCACTTAACATAATACCATTCTCTCCTACTATAGTATCGACACCATCTTTAGTTAATAAAAAGTCATATATTTTAGCTATCTTCAAAGCATTGATAACCTTGAGCTCATCTTCTTTTCTTCCGCAAATAACATTTTCTTTTACTGTGCCTTCAAATAAATAAATATTTTGGGGAATATAACCGATATTTTTACGCCAAGAATTAATGTTTGTTTTATCAAGCAAAACATCATCAATCCTTATAGTCCCCTTATTGGCTACTAACAACCCTGTAAGTATGTCAACAAGAGTACTCTTACCACAACCACTAGGGCCAACAATCGCAAACTTGCTTCCTTTAGGTATAGCCAATTTAATATCTTTCAAAACTTGCTGATTTTTATCATATCCAAAACTAACTCCATCAAGCGAAATCTTTTCAGAAAAGTTAACAAACTTGTCACCCAAATCCTCACAGTCTCTTCTAAACTCTATTGCTAATTTACTTATTGAACCTTTAAAAAAAATCAAATAACCCCAATTTACCAGAATCTTATTTACTGAAGGGAGTAGCCTAAAAAAAGCAATTGCATACATAGTAAGTAGCGTTACTGCCACCGCTGGATCTTTATATAAAAATAATGCATACAACAAGATAATCAACAAAAGACAAATGCCACCAGTTTCCATAATGATGCGCGGTATAACTAAAAATAAACCTTGGATAGCTTCGGCTCTCACAAAACCAGAACTAGAATGAAAGAAATTTTCTTTAAAATGACTCTTATCTGTCATTAACTTAATATATTTATAATTCCCAAAGGTTTCATTTAACGTGCTAATTAATTTTGACTGACATTGATTCCTCTTAACCCCGGCATTTTTCAATATTGGATTTGCCACTTTTGCGATAATCCATGACACAATAGCTATCCCTATTGATAAACTAATAGTTATTTTCCAATTAATTAAAATTAACAACACATATATTATTGAAATAATCATAACTTCAGAAAACAAAACAAGAGCAGCATATAAAAAGGATGTAAAGTTTAAAGATTCGTTTAAAGTGTTGTGTATAAAAGAAGACGAAGACCCTTTACTATAGTCAATGTAATCTAAGCCAAGATATTTCTCAAACAACCGAAAGGATAATGTGCGATAACGTGTTCGTGAAAACTTAACAAGGAAATAAGTATAAAGAACATTTACTAAACCTCTAAAAATAATTAAAAATAACAACAAACAACCAAATATAAATAAAAAAATTAGAGGTGAAGAAAAAGAAAAATAATTATAAATAGCACTTAAATATTTATTATTAAGCAATAACTGTTGATTGCTCACTAATGCTAAAAAGGGGACTACCATTGATAAACTAAAAAGCTCAACAAAAGACACAACAACTGATAATGCAATTAAAACAACCAAATATACTCTGTCTCTAATTGTTAATAGACTAAAAAAATCTTTTATAAATTTAATAATTGCACCCACTCAAAAAAATTATATACTAGCTCCATTATAGATTAAAATAATCAATATTTACTATATAAGTTTCAACACATTAACTGACTTAAAAATTATTAGCATCAAGCATCTTTTCTTATTACATAATAGTAATACTTGTAATCAGTATTCATCAACCCTATTCTCTGTAAAAAGCATTTAGATGATTTTGAAAAATTATCGAATCCCTGGCTTACCAATACTTTCCCATAATTCCTCTCTAAATCTTTTTCAATATATTTCGGAGTCTCAGGTGTACCATTTATCCTTAACGTTACTATTTTAAAGACATATTCTGATGATAATGAGATTGAAGAAGGGAAGTGCTTATCTCTTAAATATCCAAATGGACATTTATCATCAGCAATCCACAGTACATTCCCATACTTATTAAAAACTGAGCTATAAAGCTGAAAAACTTTCTCCTTTGGAACAAAATATATAGGGTTAATAAAACTCTTATGTAAAATATTTTGTGATATTGCAAAACTATTAACAACTAAGAAAAAAATTACAATTACAGAACTTTGCAAGTTTGCAATTAATAAAAATAAGATATAACCCACTGGCAATAAAAATCTAGCAAAAGAAAAAATTGGATATCTTGTTACAACAAAAGTTAAAAATAACGACAAAAAAATCAAATTAAAAAGAATAAAACCCACATGAATACGAGTTTCATTATCATCAAGCATATGATGAATCTTTTTAAGATTTAACAAAATCAAAATTAATAACACAACTAAAAATAGTGGTGCTATATACATATTAAAAAATTCCCCAAAACTAATATGGTATAACGATTGAGTAAAACCCATTAGTGGTTTAATTAAGTGAACATATGAAAACTCATGTCGACCCAAAGCACCAGAAAGCCCAGAGCTATGTGAATATTGATGATTTAAATAAAAAATAGGTAACATTACAATTAACTGAATTATTATGCTTGCAAAAATAGGCCTTAACTTGAATTTATGTAATTCTTGTAACATCCTAAATGCAGTATAAAATGCAGCCAACATCAATGTCGGATAATCAGTGTAAGCAATGAATACAGTTAAAATATTTAAAAAAATTAAATGGGATAGATTGCCTGTGTCTTTCAACCATTGGTTTAATTGATTATAAAAAACGATATAGAAAAAAGAAACCATTGAATAGTATCTAACCATATGTGAATACATAAAAAAGAAAGAAGAAAATACCGTAAGGACTATAAAAACTATACGTTTGTTGGTATTTGAAATAAAATACTTAGATATATAAGCTATAGTTGCAAAATGCCAAAATATTGAAAACAACTGGAACATATAGTCATTATGGAAACTGATATTAAAAATCTTTTGCCAAAGATTTAAAAGTAAATAATATAGTGGTGGATGATTATCTGGAAAAGAAATATACTCTTTTATTAAATCAATAAACCCAATTTTAGCATAATAAACAGAAAACAATTCGTCACCCCAAAAAGTAAACCTCGTAGCTAATACTGTGTATACGCCTATAAAAATCAAACAAAAAAATACAAAAAAATTCTTCTTAAAAAAATTTAACACACCATTCACCTCATAACTATTTTATAACAGGACAAAACCATTCTACTGTTATACTTTATAATATTATAAAACCCTCATGCCCATCAAGGATTAACCTTCTCTGTCCACGCCATAATTATCTGTTTATCCTGCTCAATAAAATCCTCAATCATTGCCTGTTTTGAATAAAGAACACTTCTTAAAACTAAACCAGTAACTCCCAAAAGAAACAGAACTATCATCATATAAAGAAGCATATAACCTTTTCTCATTTTTCTTCTCCAATGATGACTAAATTATTAATGGCTTTACCTTTTTTAACAAAATACTTAATATTACTATCTTCAGTATTAATCACAATCAATGCTTGTTTTTCCTTCTCTAAAACAAAAGACATATCCTCTTTTACTAATCTTCTTGAATTAAGTTCTGCACTAACTGAGTCAAACGTGATTGTTATCATTCGAAACAAAAAAGGCATAATAATCCCAGCTAAAACTAAAACAATCATGGTTTCTATAAGAGTAACGCCTTTTCTCATCTAGCTTTCCCTCTTATTTCTTCTTTGACTATTGTTCCCTCCAACAAGCTCACATAAAAGAATTCACCCTCTTTACCTATCATAAACTGTTTGTTATGAGTTACATATTCTCCTAGGCTCATATCTCCGTTATATGCATTAATAAACACCTCTTTGGTTAAAAAATAGTCATTCAATTGAGCATTGTTTTGATTTTTTTGAATTGCTCCTATAAAAGAAATCCAAGGAATAACTACCAAAGAAAGAATAAAAAGGACTATGATTACTTCCAACAGCAGAAAGCCTCTTTTGTTACGCATGAATAACAGCTGTCATTCTAAATAAAGGTAAGAGGAAGGACATGCTTATAAAGGCTACAAAAACACCAATAATCACCAAGGAAATTGGTCCAATTAAACTGATTAATCGGTGGACTAATACATCTATTTCTTGGTCTAAATGGTCTGAAACTTTAACGCACACATCGCCTAAAGCAGAAGATTCTTCACCAGTTGTTAGCATCTGCACAACCATATTTGTAAAGAACTTAGATTCATCTAAGGCTTTGGATACTTTCATCCCATCAAGAACTTTTTCATACACAAGCTCTAGCTTTTCACGAAAGAAAATATTAGTAACAGAATCAATACTTAACCTCAAAGACTTAATAACTGTTATCCCCGATTGCTGCAAAGTGCCAAAATCAGACAGAAAAAGCAACATAGATAAATAGTAATAAACATTTCCAAAAACAGGCAACATATACTGTGCTTTAGCAAAATACATTTTAAGGTCTTTCCGTAATATAAAATAAGACACAAATAAAAGGCCAAACACAACAACAACAAACCTTAGCCAATTGTCAGTAAAAAACTGATGTGTAAAAAAAAGTATCCTCGTAGGTAATGGCAATATTACACCAGCTTGAGAATAAACTTCTTGAAAATTAGGAATAATCTGAATATTTACCCATAATAAAATACCAATACTAAGCAATGTAAGTAAAACTGGATAACTAAAAGCATTTAACAACTTTCTCTTTAGTTCTATCTTCCGTTGCAAATACTCGATTGCCTTATTCAGCGCATGGTCTAAAGTTCCTTTATGCTCACCAACCTTTATAATGTTGGTTATAAACACCCCTGTCTTTATTTTGGTATGCAGAATATGAGAAAAACTATCTCCCTCTCTTAACTGCAGCACAATTTCTTTGATTATTTTTTTTATTTTTGTATCTTCTGCGTCGTTATATATAATTGTTATGCTTGGGTAAAGGGAGATTCCACTGTTCAACAAATATTGAAGCTGTCTGAAAAACCACATAATCTCCAGATCACTTAACAACTCTAGCCACCTCTTCAATTGTTGTTACCTGTTGTCTGACTTTATTAAGACCGTCGTCTTTTAAAAACTCGGTACCAATAGAGTCTTGATATTTTCTTATATCAAGCTCCGAAAATTTAGATTGGTTAATCATCTGCTTCAAAACATCGTCCATAGTTAAAAGTTCAAACAACCCAGTTCTGCCTTTATAGCCTGTATTCCTACAACTACTACAACCTTTTCCTTTGAGGAAAACATCATCAGCACTCAAATTACCCCAATTAAGAAGATCCTGTTCTGAGGTATACATGTCTCGACATTTTGAACAGGTTTTTCTAACAAGTCGTTGTGATAAAACCCCTAACAATACAGAAGAAATCAAATAAGGCTCGACTCCCATATCTATAAGTCTAGCGACAGATGATGCTGTATCATTCGTATGCAACGTAGATAAAACAAGGTGGCCTGTTAATGCTGCCTGAAACGCTATCTCTGCTGTTTCTTTGTCTCGAATTTCTCCTATTAAAATTATATCTGGGTCTTGCCTTAAAACAGAACGTAGACCTCTAGCAAAAGTAAGACCACATTTTGGATTAATCTCACTCTGGTTAATCAAATCTATATGGTATTCAACTGGGTCTTCTATTGTTACTATATTTTTATCATTACTCTTTATCTCGTTTAGAACTGAATATAAAGTAGTTGTTTTCCCGCTACCAGTTGGGCCACTTACTAAAAATATTCCATAATTATTTTGAATGATGGACCTAAGCTTTATATAGAGCTCATAATCCATCCCTAACCTCTCTAGATCAAAAACCATATTGTCCTGATCTAACAAACGTAAAACAAGCTTTTCTCCATATAACATTGGATAACTTGAAACACGTATATCTATTAACCTTTGTTCTGCTTGTATGCGAAAACTACCATCTAAAGGAAGCCTTTTTTCTACTATGTCCATTTTTGCTAATATCTTAATACTAGAAATAAGTGGCTGACTTAAATTAATAGGAAGCGACCATTTCTTATGAAGAACACCATCTAAACGGAATCTAACTTCCATCCCTGTTTCTTTTGACTCTAAATGAACATCCGAAGCATTATCTTTAATAGCAGTTGTAATTATTAAATGGGCTAACTTATTAACAGGTCCGAGTTCGTCTTTTTCTTTAAAAATAGCATTTTCTTCCAAAAAAGATAAATTAATATCTAAAGCACTGTAACTTTCAATAAGGTCTTTGATCGTAGTGTTTGCGCCAAACCACCTGTTGATGACCTCTTCTAAATCAGAATATGTTGCTACTACTGGCTCTACTCTTAGCTTGGTATAAGCGGTTACTTCTTCGATTACTTCTTGGTTGAAAGGATCTAACATTGCTAAAGTGAGAGAATCTAAAACTTTAAACATGGGAAACACTAAATGTTTTCTGATAATTTTTTCAGGCAAAACATTAATAATCGAGCGATCTGTCTTTCTGTTTGCCAGCCCTATAAACGGAATATCCATAAACTTAGCCATAAACATGGATAATTGTAGCTCGTCAATCTGTCCACTACTAACCAGAACATTAATTAACCCTTGGTTTTGGACAGCCATTTGCTGGTAAACATCTTGAAGTTGCTTAACAGTAATCAAGCCTGCATCAACTAATGCTTCGTCTAAAGATTTCATCTTCCCCCCCCCAGTCAATTAGTGAAAAGCGATTAGTGAATCGTGAATAGAAATTTATAACTTTTCACTTTTCACTTTTTAAAAACTATTTACTGCACTGTCTGTGTTATCAAATATCTGAAAATACTTTATTATCCTTGTCATCATCAAGATTTCTTTAAAATCTTCATTAAGATTGGACAATCTTAAATCACCATTAGCTTTTTGAGTTGATTTAAGACCTTCAACCAATGCACCAAGACCTGAACTATCAATATAGTTACATTCACTAAGATCTATGACAATTTTTGCATTACCCTCGGCAATAGTCTGAGTAAATGTCTCGTTTAGCTGAATAGAATCATCAAACTCTACATCGCCATCTATCTTAAAGACAATCACTTCACCTTTTTTCTCTTTTATAAGCTGTTTCATAATCCCCTCTCCTTTTTAAATAATATACTTTGTAAAAGTTAGAATATTTCCCTTTTCATTAAACTTCACATCATCCATGCAAGCCATCATCGCCATTATACCTCTTCCTCGATTATTAATCTCTTGTTGATTCTCAAAAAACTTGAGTCTGCTCATATCAAACCCTTCACCCTCATCAATAACAGAAAGCTCTATCTTCATGTCTGTCACTTTTCCTTTTAAGTAGACATACTTATCCTTATTCTTTTTATTACCATGCTCGAAAGCATTCATCAAGGCTTCGGATAAAGCTAATCTAATATGATTAAACAATCTTTTGTTTATTTCTAACTTTTGAAGCTTCTTCAAGAACTCCGAAATAACAGCCTTCACATCTTCCATAGAGCTTTTAATTTTATAATCAACTTTATATATTATCTTCTCTTCAACAGGGTCAAGTTTATCGAAATCAATAATAACTAAAGTAATATCATCTGCAAACTCCGTGGAACCTCCATATATTTCAGCTTCTCTTATAAGTATTTTCAATAATTTATCAACAGGTAGAGTGTGGTGTTCTTTAATAAGCTTGGCTAATCTTTCTTTAGAAAACAATTTCTTTTCTTCATTTCTAACTTCCGTAATACCATCAGTATACATAACCAATTTGTCGCCTTTACTAACAGCAACGTTCTTTTCAATATACCCACCTTCATCAAAAGTACCAAGATAGGTACCTTCACCGTCTAAAAACACTACCTCGTTGGTATCTTGTTTATATAAAATAGGAGGATTGTGTCCTGCCTTACAATATCTAATAATATTTTTTTCTATATCTAACACACCATAAAAGGCAGTAACATAGAAAATAGGCGACTTGCTTAAATAATGCTGTAAAGCAGAATTGGTATGATTCAAAACTTCTTCTGTTGATAGATACCTTTGGCCATATTCTGTAAAAATACTATTTGTCATTGTCATAAGAAGTGCCGCTGGTATGCCTTTACCAGAAACATCTCCGATAACAATACCTAATTTATTATCTGTTCTTTGGATAAAATTATAAAAGTCACCACCAACTGACCTACAAGGAATATTCTTGGCTGCTATCTTAACTGCTTCTGTTTTTGGAAGGTCAGCAGAAAGCATGCCTTGTTGAATATATCTGGCCATTTGCAATTCTTTAGCTGTTCTCGATTGTTCAATTCTTAACTGTTTATTTAGTTCTTCACTCTTTTTATATAAACGAGCATTTTCTAAAATAACAGCAGATTGATTGGCAATAGCAGTTAACAATCTAATATTTGTCTGTTTTGCTGAATCTTGCCCAATATCAATAACCAAAACGCCAATAGCTTTCTTGCTACTCAATAGTAGCGGAATAGCTACAAAATTCATCATTCCAATATCGGTAATTGAGGCATGGTTATACTCGTCAACATCCTGAGCTCCCATTTGGATGATTCTGCCCTCAATCAAGGCTTTTCCCTCAACTGTCCTAGAAATATCCAGCTTTAAGGTAGAAAGGTCTACTCCGTCCAGCCTACTTGCTGCCTTTGCTACTAAATATCTATTATCTTCGTAAATATATAAAATCGATCTCGAAAAGTTCAATTCTTCAGTAAAAATAGAACAAATCCTGTCCATTATGCGCTCTAATTCAAACTCTGAAGTAAGTGTTTTTATTACATTATAAACTGTAGAAAGTTCGATTAAGTGTTCTTCCGACTTTTGATAACGCTTAGAGTTGTTAAGTGCCAACACGATATTATTAGCTAAACTTGAAGCTATTCCTAAATCTCTTCTAGTAAAGCAAACCTGCGTAATTGGTCTCATCGCTCTCAATTCTCCAATGATATTTAAGTCATCATCAAACAAAGGAACGGAAAGCAGAGAATAAACGCCTAAATCCTGCAAGAAAGGTTGAGGGAAAAAAACATTATCTTCATAGTTTTTAACCAAAATACCCTCTGCTACATCGTGTGACATCTGCAAACATTCTCTAAATTTTGGAGTTTCATCTATCCTTGCTAACTGAAATTCTGTAAACCCAAACTCTTTCTTGATATTAAAAACAGAGTCTACATCATCTCTTAACAATACAATAATTTTAGGAGCTTTCAGAATAATAGAGGCGTTACGGACAATAATGTCAAAAGTCTTATTAAAATCGAACAAAGAACTAATAACTTTTCCAACTTCATATAAAGAAGTAATTTCTTTTTCTTTGGTGGTGGCTTCCTCATAACGCATAGCAAAATAAATCTTTTGTGAAAACTCGACGGCCATTTCTTCTAAAAAGAATAAATCATCAGTAGAAAAAGGTTTATTTATTTTTTTGCCAACACAGAGAATACCAATGCACTCATTTTCTATATAAAAAGGAACTGCAATTTCTGTTTGAATCTCTTCTAAAGAAGCAATTAAATTACTAAAAAGATTTAACTTGGCTTCTTTAGCATCACTTTTCTTTTTTAATTTATCATAGGCTAATTGCAAACTCTTAAGGACCAAGGGCTCTCTTTTGTTAAAAAAATACTGGATGAAAGCCTCGTTCTTAGAAAAAGACAAAAATCTCTTTTTAAACTTAATGGATTCCTTTAGTTCAAATTCTTCAGAATTAATATTATGTAAAAGGAACAAAACATTCTCTACCCCAATATTTCTAGAGACAGAGGTAATTAAATACAAGAGTATTTGTCTTATATCTATCTGCCCTTCATAATTACGTGATATTTCCTGAACCTTACGTGCCAACAGAAGTTCGTTCTTTTTCCTTATCATCTTTTAATTATACAAGAAATATCATAAATTGCTAATGGCTGAAAGTAGCCAGATAAGCATCCTTTAGTATCCTGAACAACTTTGATATAATACTAATATCTAATGGCTAAGAAAAAGAAAGATTTTAAATATATTAACCCAGTTGTTCCAGATCAATTTCGCAGAGAAATCCTAGGTATTATCATATTAGCTATTGCTGGTTTCCTCTTCTTCGGCAATCAATATGTTGCATCTACTGGTTTTGTAGGGAAATTTATCTTCGGGAATATACTCAATCTGTTTATCGGGGAAGGGAAAGTTTTCCTGCCTCTATTTGTTGCTGTAGCAGGAGTCTTATTGCTTTTTGGTAAAAGCATTACAAGGGAAAAGACCGTGGCCCCAGGCATCGCATATGCCTTTACTGTCCACCTAATTGTCTTAGAGTTACAAAACTCAATAATAACAAACAAGCTTAGTTTAAAACCATTGATGGAACACCCAGGCGGTACCCTTGGTTACATAGCAACCTTTATTTTAAAAAACCTTTTTGGCCCAACTGGAATAAAAATTGTAGTTATTGCCTCTATTTTTATTTGTTTTCTTTTAATATTTAATGTAACTATTTTTGACATACTTATTTTTCTTAAAAATATTTTTCTTAAAATATTTAATTACTCTCTTTCAAATAATCAAAAAGCAGATAAAGATAAAATTGAAACTGAAATCATTGAACCAAAAAAAGAAAAATTTGATATTAAATCCAAAATGGAGCCACCAGTTATAAAGGAAATAAAAAACAACAGAAAAACCAATAACCCACCTGAAGAAACAAAAGAAAAAGAAATAAGTATATCTCAAAAAGAGCTTAATGATATTATAAGGATTGAATCAGACAATGAAGATTTCTTGCTTCCAGACCTAAAACTACTCAGTACACCGATAATTAACAAAGAACATATCAAAAAAGTGGAGTCTGACATTCAAGAAACAATCCAAAAGCTAGAAGAAACATTAGAAAGTTTCAAGGTTAATGCTAAGGTTGTTAACACTAGCCAAGGTCCAAATGTAACACGTTATGAAATTCAACCAGGATTTGGGGTCAAGGTTAGCAAAATCGTTAATCTGGCTGACGATATTGCCCTAAACTTAGCAGCTAAAGGTGTCCGAATAGAAGCGCCAGTGCCGGGCAAATCTGTTGTGGGCATTGAGATACCAAATAAAATGTCCAGTATAGTCAACATGCTCCCCTTGGCTAAAGAGGAAAAGTTTATTTACTCTAGCTCAGCTCTGCTGATTGCCCTAGGGAAAGACATTGAAGGTGCTACGTCTTATTTAGATTTAAGCAAAATGCCACATCTACTTGTAGCTGGTGCTACTGGTTCAGGTAAATCTGTCTGCGTAAATTCAATCATTATAAGCTTACTGTTAAGAAACACTCCCTCCACCGTAAGAATGATACTTATTGATCCAAAAAAAGTAGAACTAAATATCTATGATGATATTCCTCACTTAATTGCCCCAGTAATAACTGATGCAAAAAAAGCAGCCGTAACTTTACGCTGGTGCGTAATGGAAATGGAAAGAAGATATGATGAACTTTCCAAAATGGGAGTCAGAAACATTGAAGGATTCAATCAAAGAATTGATGAATTAAGACAAGACAGAGAAAAACTTTCCGTAGAAGAACAACAAGAATTCTATATCCCTAAAAAATACCCATATATAGTAATTGTGCTTGATGAACTTGCTGACCTAATGATGGCCGCTGCCTCTGAGGTAGAATCCAGCATCGCAAGAATCGCTCAAATGGCTAGAGCTGTTGGACTACATCTAGTTATTGCAACACAAAGACCTTCTGTTGATGTTATAACTGGTTTAATTAAAGCCAACGTCCCCTCAAGGATTTCCTTTGCTGTGTCATCGCAAATAGATAGTAGAACTATCCTGGATTCAATGGGAGCAGAAAAACTACTTGGCAAGGGAGATATGCTCTATAAACCAGTAGGAGCAATGAGACCAACTCGTATACAAGGAGTATTCCTTTCTGACCAAGAAGTGCATCGTATAGTTGATTTCGTTAAATCTCAAGGTCAGCCAGAGTATCTGCAGGAAGTTGTAGACTTAAGACCTGAGGATCTAGAGGCACTAAAAAAAGGTGGAAATATTTCTGAAGACGGTGATAGAGATGAGTTCTTTGAGGAGGCTAAAGAGATAGTTCTAAGCACAAAGAAGACCTCCGTGTCATTTATCCAAAGAAGACTCAAAATAGGATACAACAGAGCTGCTAGAATAATGGAAGAAATGGTTGAGGCAGGCATTCTGTCTGAAATGGATGATAGTGGTAAAAGAGAGATTCTTTATTAATTGCCATTTGGGACACGAAACTCTCGCTCATTCTACTGCTAAATTTATTATCCTACCCGCTCAAAATCAACATCCATGTTGATTTCGCTAAAAAACATCCTGTTTTTTCACGGATAATTTCATTAAGCAGTAGATATTCACTTCCGTACGGTCCCAGCATGTCAATTACTTTCCGATTAACCTATCCCAAAGTCATTCCCGCGCAGGCGGGAATCCATCCTCATTTAAACTAATAATAAAATACTAGATTCCCGCTTTCGCGGGAATGACAATAAACAAAGCGGGAATGACAACACTCAAAACTTTAAGCGCAAAAACTTTCTCCCCCTGGCGGGGAGATGTCTCGCTTGCAAGACAGAGGGGGTCTTATTGAGTTTTAACCCCAGTTAACTTTTCCCAATCCTTACCCAAAACCAAACACATGTCGATTGTTTTGGCTGGTAAGCTATACATGATTATATTTGCAGGATTAATATTCATTGCTTTAGCTAATCTTAAAGACTCGCTTGTCTTGCCCTTCCAGTCGACTAGCACTGTATTTTCATATTGGAAATGTGCTCCGTTCTCAACCCTTGCAACAACAACGCCCCTCTTTTTTAATAACTCTGCAACAACTGCTGCTGAGCCAGTTACACCATTACCATTTAAAACTTCAACACTTATGGTAAGCCCTTTTTCAAAAATATTATCATTAATAGCCGTCTTTTCTTCTGGCATGAATTTCTTTATCTCAACAAGTGTAAACATTTTTGGTTTACCAAAATTCTTGTTAGCCAATTTAATGTTTGATGAAGCTACTTCTTTTTTAACAATATTTATTTCATTAAATCCGTGTAATGTTTCGTCAATCATCTTAGTAGCAGAAGCTAAATCAATTCTCCAATAATATAAACCATCAACTAACATGATTGCACCCGGCAGCGTATTAACATTCAATTTGCCACTTTCTAAACTATCTTTAAACTCAACTGCCAATCCTAACATCTGCCCAACCGACAAATTAGTATCCACATATTTCTCTTTTTCTGAAATAAGTTTAGGTAACTTTACTAAATTTTGAGGCATTAACATTTTACTAATCACTGCTTTAATAAACTGTTGTTGTCGTCCTATTCTTCCAATATCTCCCTTTTCATCGTGTCTAAACCTCAAAAAAGAAGTAGCTTGCTCGCCATTCATTTCCTGCTGACCTGGCTTAAAATCTATATACAAATCTCCTGCCTTATCCATGTAATACATGCGCTTTTGCACATCAATATCAACGCCACCTATTTCATTAATAATATCCTTTACCCCACCCAACTTTAAAACAACATGATACTTTATCGGAGTTTGCAAAAGTTCAGTTAACGTTTCCTTAACTAAGTTAATGCCTCCATATGCATAGGCATGATTAATTTTATCTAATCCATGCCCTTTTATGTTGACTCTTGAGTCTCTGGGAATTGAAAGAAGTCCAATCTTTTTTGTAGCTCTATTAACATTCACAACCATTATAGTATCTGAACGACCAATTCCTTTCACGTCATCGATACCAAGTACTAGAATATTATCTGCTGGACTCACTTGTGTTTGAGGTAATACATGAAGCAAAAAATTTATAAAATTCCACTGGCTTACTAATAGACCAAAATAAAAACCAACAATTATGGTAACAAAGAAAGAAGCCACATAAGCAATTATTACTTTTGAGCTAATGCTGTTTTTCTTTGCAAAAACTCCTTTATTAGCCATTTACGACTTCTTCACACCTTGGACAGAGACCATTGTTACTTAATGTGGCGTACTTCCAACAACGTTCACACTTGTCCCCCTCAGCGCTAAAGACTTCTACCTTGTCATCCCCTTTGATTTTCTTCACTTCTACCTGACTCAACACCATGATTTCCATGATATCTTTCGCTGTAATGTCTTTTGCTGTATACAAAACAACTTTGGCATCTAAAGAACTACCAATTACTTTGTCTTTCCTTGCTTTCTCTAACTCAATATTAATTAGAGGACGAACACCACCAGCTATCATGTCCCTAATTTTTTGAACATCTTTATCCAAAAGTTCAGGCCCAGCAATACCATTAGGAATCATTTCTAGTAAAACAGACTCTTTTTTATTGGCAATTGGCAGGTATTTATAAATATCCTCCATTGAGAAACTCAAAATAGGCGCTAATATTTTCACCATATCAAGTGACATTAAATACATCGCTGTCTGTGCGGATCTTCTCTGCTTAGAATTAGTAGCATTACAATACAGATTATCTTTTTGAATATCTAAATAGAAAGAGCTTAGTTGTCCAACACAAAACTCATATATCTTTCTATATATCTGATGAAAGAAATAAGTATCGTAAGCCTTGTCAGCTTCACAAATAACACCCTTAAATTCCGCCACAATATATTTATCTAATGGCAACAAATCCTTCTCTTCTAAGGCATCTTTACTGGGATCAAAATCATAAAAATTACTGATCATAAACCTTAAGGTGTTTCTAATTTTAGAGAAAGCATCTTTTATCTGACTAATAATGTTTTCAGATAAAGCTACGTCATTTCTAAAATCAGTAGAACTAACCCATAACCGAAGGATATCCACACCATGTATACCAACAACTTTTAATGGATCTATTACATTGCCCTTAGACTTGCTCATCTTTTGACCTTTTTCATCTATTGTAAATCCATGAGTTAAAACTTGCTTATATGGCGCTTTATCGTATGCAGCTACTGAAGTTAACAGCGATGATTGGAACCAGCCACGATGTTGATCGCTTCCTTCTAAATAAAGGTCGGCAGGATAAGACAATTCCTCTCTTGTTCTAATTACAGCCTCATGAGAAGCCCCTGACTCTAACCAAACATCCATAATATTTGTATCTTTGTAAAAGGTCTGATTGCCACATTTAGTACAGTTGGTGCCTTTTGGAAGAATCTGCTCTGCTGTCTTAGTAAACCAAGCGTTTGTTCCTTCTTTGCCAACCATCTCAGCAACAGCTTGATTAAAAATACCTGTATAGTGAGGTTCGTTACATTTCTCACAATAAAAAACAGGAATAGGTATACCCCAACTTCTTTGTCTAGAAATACACCAGTCTGGTCTACCTTCTACCATTCCTCTAATACGCTTCTCGCCCCATCCTGGTATCCAACCATTGTTTTTATTAATCTCAGCTATTTTCTTTAGAGCTTTACCTCTAAGGCCATAATCACCATCCATTCGAACAAACCACTGCTCAGTTGCTCTAAAAATAACAGAACTCTGACATCTCCAGCAATGAGGATAAGAATGCTTTACCCACTGCATCTTCAGCAGCTTACCTGAGGCTTCCATATCTTGGACTATTTCTTTATTAGCATCAAAAACTTTCATGCCTTGATATTTTCCTGCTTCCTCAGTAAACACGCCCTTATCATCAACAGGCATAACTACGGGTAAGTTAAACTTTAAACCAGCTATATAGTCCTCATGACCATGTCCTGGGGCAATATGCACAAGACCGGAACCATCTTCATTGGATACGAAATCAGCAGAGATGATAGGGAAAATCTCATTAATAAATGGATGAGAATACTTAAGCCCTACTAACTGTTCTCCTTTATAGTGAGTAAGAATTTTTACACTATCCCACTCCATAACTTCTTGTATCTTCGGCAACAACTCTTCAACACAAATAAACTTTTCTCCCTTTGCTTCAAATAAGACATACTCAAAAACAGGACTAACTGCCACGGCCACATTGGCAGGCAATGTCCAAGGAGTAGTTGTCCAAACAATCAAAGAGACATCTTTGTGACCATCAATTTCTTTTTCTAATGTAAACTTCACATAAATAGAAGGCGACTTCTCATCAGCATACTCAATTTCCGCTTCTGCTAATGCAGTAGTACAATTCATACACCAATGGATTGGCTTTCTACCTTGGTAAATAACTCCCTTTTCTGCCATTTTGCCAAAAAGTTCGATTACTCCACGCTCATACTCTGGTGTCAGCGTTAAATAAGGATTATCAAAATCGCCAAAAACACCCATTTTACGAAATTGCTCTTTTTGCATATCTACATACCTAAGAGCATATTCCTTACACTGGTTTCTAAAAACAACCTCGCCCCCAGCCTCTTTCCTGTCAGAAAGATAAGACTTATCTTTCTTTAATTCTTTAAGCATTTGAGTTTCGATGGGGAGACCATGGCAATCCCAGCCAGGAATAAAAGGAGTATAATCGCCTTTCATTAAGTGATATTTAACAACAATATCTTTAAGAATCTTATTTAGGGCATGTCCCAAATGAATGTTTCCATTAGGGTATGGTGGTCCATCATGAAGAATAAACGAATTATTGTTTTTATTCTCTTCTAGTCTTTTTTTGTAAATATCATTCTTTTCCCAACTCTCAAGAATACTAGACTCAATATTAATAAGCCCTGCCTTCATTGGCATATCCGTATGTGGTAAGTTTAAAGTATCTTTAAATGTTTTTTCCATGTAACTGCTCCTTTGGGTCGGTAAGATAAAAGATTTAATTAAATCCTGCTTTGTATATACAATCGTATAGAGATAACAGCTTTTTTATGAACCTGAGATATCCTAGATTCAGACAAATTCATTATAAGACTTATCTCTTTTAGTGACAATCGCTGTTCATAGTACAGACTGAGTATGATTCTATCTTTTTCTGGTAAAGCATCAATAGCTTCAACTAAAACATCTAGATTCTCCTGCTCTATAATTCCTCCCAGATAATCTTCCTCGTTAGCTAACTGGTCGATAAACCGAAGGTTGTCTTCGCTATTGGTAAAATCATCTAAGGACATTAAGTAAGCACCACTAGTTTCTTCGACTAATTTATCAAATTTCTCTTCGCTAACACCTAATTCCTGAGCAACTTCATTATCTGTGGGCATTCTACCTAAATTCTGCTCTAAAGTTTTATAGGCGTCAGATATTTTTTTATGTTTTCTAATAATTGATTGTCCGCCGAAACTAACTTTTCTAATCTCATCCAGAACTGCACCGCGCACTCGAATGTAAGCATAGGTTTGGAACTGAACATTTTTAGTGCTGTCATAGTTTTGAGCAGCTTCTAGCAACCCAATATTACCAATGCTAACAAGGTCTTCTCTGTCCATGCCATAAGGAAGGTTCATTTCCATTCTGGAAATAATATGTTTAACTAAAGCTAAATTGTTAATAACTAGGCGTTCTATTTCTTCACTGGTTTTATCTTGCTCATAAGGATTATTCTTAAGCATCATTTTTCTTAAAAGACCTATCCTTCTTTTTTCTTTTGTTCTGTTCGCCTTTTCTCTCTTCTTTGTTCTATCTTTCTTATCTGGCTATCAAGCAAGGTTTCAATTGTAATTACTCCTAAAATTAAGGCGACATAGTAACAAACAAAAAAGGTAATAACGGTACGAATAACCAAAGAAGAGAAAGTAATCCCTTGAATCAGGCCAGCGACGAAAACGACTAATGCAGCCGTATTTGCAAAATATAAACTATATTTTTTAATCATTCCATCCAAAGTACTTCGTAGCTAAAGAAAAGAAGTTTGTAAAACTTTTCTTGCTAGTTGGGTCAATACTTATTATTTTCTTTGCCAATTTAGTAATTTCATAACTAACCACAGCATTCGGATAATTCACAAGCACTGGACGCTGTTCTCTAACTGCTGAACATAATGTTTTACTGGCACTAACATGTCCTAAATATTCAATATCTTTATTTAAAAATTTACTACAAACGTTCTGTAATAATGAATATACCTTTAATGCCTCATTCTCACTGTTAACCATATTTGCAATAATACTAACTTTCATCTCAGCATTATATTTGTGTAATGTCTTGATAACCGCATATGAGTCTGAAAGAGATGTTGGTTCTGATGTAAGAACAACAATAACTTCATCCGCAGCAAGTAAAAAATTGATAACGGTGTTACCAACACCAGCACCAGTATCAATTATAACAATATCTGGGTGATGCTTATCTTGATATAACTCAAGTTGCTCAAAAAAGAACTGTTTTTGGTTCTCTGTCAGAGACGTAAGTTGGGCAACCCCAGAAACTCCAGGTAAAACTTTGATGCCAAAAGGTCCCTCTACAATAACGTCTTCAATAGGTATTTGATCATAAATAACATTACTTATATTATATTTAGGAAAAACTCCCATCAGTATGTCTACGTTTGCAGTACCAAAGTCAGCATCTAAAATAAGCACTTTTTTGCTTTGATTTTTTGCAATAGCTAAACCTAGGTTTAACGAGATATTGGATTTCCCTACGCCACCTTTGCCACTTGTAACAGCGATTATTCTGGTATTAGCTGTTTTCTTAGAAAAAGCTACGCCAACATCATTTCTGCCTTGTGACCTTACTAACTGTCTAAGAGAATCTGCCTGATCCATTCTTTACCCCCAAATTTATCTAAGACCCAAATATCAAATCAGCTATCTTGCCCGGACTTGCTACCTCAAAATCATCTGGAACATTTTGTCCATTTGTAAAATAACTCAACTTTTTATGATGTTTGTGCACAACATCTAAAATAACCCCACGAGAATCTGTTTCGTCCACTTTAGTAAAAATTACCTTATCGTCAAATATAGCACTATAACGTTGAATTGTATTATAAATATCCTTACTCTTAGCCGTTACGCTAAGAACCAAATAAGTGTCTACAAAACTATTCCTTAAAAACTTTTTTAGCTCTAAAATTTGTGACCTATTATTAGGAGACCTACCGGCAGTATCAATAAGGATTATATCCATATCTTTGTGCTTTCTTAATGCTTGTGTAAAGTCTTCCATGTTAAAAACAACTTCCATAGGAATACCTATAATATTAGAATAGTTTCTTAATTGTTCTATTGCCGCAACCCTAAACGTATCGATAGTTATCAGTGCAACCTTCTTTTTCTGAATCAAACTAAAATTAGCGGCCATCTTAGCAATAGTTGTAGTTTTCCCTACACCTGTAGGACCAACAAGGGCAATAATTCTTTTGTTTTCAGGGATTTCAAGATCTATCTGATTGGCAACTCCGAGCATCTGAATAACCTTATTTCTAATATAGTCATTTACTCTAGCTTTATTTTCTAAATCTTTATCATCAATGTCATTTTCAATACCCTGAAGTATCTGAACTATCAAATCCTCGCTAATACCTTTAGCTTCCAAATTCTTATAATAAATCATTAGCTTTGGCGAAATCATCGGGTGCGGAGAATTGGCAACTTTCCTAACAATAATATTCAAAGTCTCTTTAATGTCGTCCATTTCCCTTGTAAGCGTTGTTACTTTTTGTTCTAAACTAGAGGTTATTGGTGTAATTTCTTGCGTTATTTGCTTAATATTTTCTTTCAAATTGAAAACCGGACGAGATGAACTACTTTGTGAGGGGGCGAAATTTGATGAAACTGAAAACGCTTGATTTCTTTGTTCCACTTCTTGTTTTTTTTCAACGATATTTACATCAATGCCTGCCATGACCTCAATAATATCTTTACCAAACAAACCAAAAAATCCACCTTTATTAACAGTTCTAGAATGAAGGATGATTGCTTCTGAACCAAAATCTCTTTTGATCATCCTTACAGCATCATTCATGCTCTTGGCTTCATACTTCTTTATCCTCATCGATTAACCTCACTAAACCTATGGCTTGAATCTCTACTTCAGCTAATATCTCATTATACGCCAAGACAACTAAATTGGGAAACGTACGAGCGGTCATTTTTCTAAAATGTGGTCTTACACTTGTTGAACATAAAATAAGTGGCTGATAACCCATATCCGCTACTTTCTCCACCTCGACGGAAATACCTTGGAACATTTTCTGAATATACAAAGGACTAAGCGAGGTAAATGAACCTTGCTCCGTGTACTGAATAGAATCAGCAATCTTCTGTTCCAAAAAAGGATCAAGCGTAATGGCAATAATTACACCCTTGGGAGTCTGATACATTTTAGTTATCTGTCTAGCAAGACCTTGCCGACAATTAGAGGTTAAATTGTCTACGTTCTTACTTATTCTAGCGTTATCAGCAAGTATTTCTAAAATTGTTACTAAATTTCTAATTGGGATCCTTTCATTTAATAACTGCCCCATCACCTTCTGAACTTCCCCAATAGTCATCAGTGTTGGAATTAACTCCTCAACAACTGCTGGATATTTTTCTTTAACGTTATCAATAAGAATTTTAACTTCTTGTCTGCCTAATAATTCGGCTGCATGCTTGCGGATAATCTCCGTAATATGTGTAATTATTACGGTTGAAGCATCAACTACGGTATATCCAGCGACCTGCGCTCTTTCCCTATCGCCAGAAGCAATCCAAATAGCCTTTAACCCAAAAGCAGGTTCGACTGTTTCAAAACCTGAAATCCTTTCAGTAACTCCACCGGGATCCATCGCTAATAGTCGATCGTTCATAACCTCTCCAATCGCCATATCTGCTCCCTTTATCTTAATAACGTAATTGTTCGGTTTGAGGCTGATGTTATCTCTAATACGAATAGGAGGAACTATTATTCCTAACTCTGACGCTAATTTCTTTCTCATGGAAGTAATATTTTCTAACAGCGTGCCACCTTGTTTTGGGTCCACCAAAGGAATAACTCCATATCCTATTTCCAATTCCAGCAAATCCACATCAACTTTGGGAACTATTTTTTCTGGAGAAGCGTCTTTTGCAGTTTCCTCTTTTCTTCTAGTAAGAGTAGATTCTTTCAGCTGTTCCTCTTCCTTCGCGGATTGTGTTTTAAAAGAATTACCAAGGTACCAAAAAAAGATTGCTAATAGCAAAAAAGTAATTTTAGGCATACCCGGAATCAATAAAGCAAGGACTGAAAGCACCGAAGCAATATACATCACTCTCTGCTGAGAAAACATCTGACTCTTGATGTCTGTTGCTAAATTCACCTCTGAAGATGCTTTTGTCACTATAATGCCGGCAGCCGAAGATATTAATAAAGCAGGAACCTGCAAAACAATACCAGCCCCAACGGTTAAAAGAGTATACACTTGTAAGGCTTGCATTAAAGGCATCCCCAGTTGTAAAACCCCGATAATAAACCCACCAAAGATATTAACCAGAATAATTATGATTGAAGCAATGGAATCTCCTCTAATAAACTTGGTAGCACCATCCATAGAACCGTAAAAGTCAGCTTCTTTGGCAATCTCTATCCGTTTCTTCTTGGCAGTGTCCTCGTCAATTAGTCCAGCATTTAAATCTGCGTCTATCGCCATCTGTTTGCCTGGCATTGCGTCTAATGTAAACCTAGCAGCAACTTACGCAACTCTTTGTGAACCACCTGTAATTACAACGAATTGGATAATTACCAAAACTAAAAAAATCATAATACCCACGACATAATTACCACCAACGACAAATTGTCCAAAGGTAGAGACAATGCTTCCCGCTGAGGCAGTTAGCATTAATGACCTAGTAATTAAAATTCCTAACGCTAATCGAAATAAAGTGATTATTAGTAAAAAGGTTGGAAAAACATTAAACTGAACCGCATCTTGAGTATTCATTGTTACCAATAAAATAAGAACAGAAACTGTAAAATTAAGAGAAACAACTATGTCTATAAAGAAAGTTGGCAAAGGAATAAGTATCATGATTAAAACCATCAAGACACCTACGACCATGAATAGATCATTAAATATTACTGTTTTTTGATTAGGCACTACTTTTTCCATAGGGAAATAATAACATAGCAGAGCCAGCTTTGTATCCATAAACTATAACAAAAACATATCTTCTCTCTTCATTTTTTTGTTTACTCCAATAATTAACCGGACTAAACATCTAATACGTTTGATTTTTATCAAAATATTAATTATAATTTGAATACGACAAAGAAGGAGGCAAACGATGAGTACCAGTCTATATGTAGGCAACCTTTCATGGGAAACAACTGAAGAAGAGCTAACTTCTCTCTTTAAAGATATTAATGAACTCGATGATGTTAGAACTAAAATCGAAACTGATACACTGACCGGTCAGCCAAGAGGATTTGCTTTTGTGGAAGTACCAAATGAACATGTAGAAAATGTTATTAGAAAAATGCATGGCTTTGAACTAAATGGTAGAGAGCTAATAGTTAACTAGTGAAAAAATTCTTTTCAGATAGAATCTTCTCCCTTATAATCCGCTAAATGATTAATGATTTACAAGAAAAATTACGCAAATACTTAAACTCTGAAGAAAGGATAAATCACTCCGTACGAGTTGCTGACTTGGCAGTTGAACTAGCCAAAATATATAAGATAGATGAGCAAAAAGCTTATGTTGCTGGAATTTTCCATGACATGGCTAAAGAGATTACTTTTGAAAAAGCAATACAAATAACCCGAGAATATAATTACTCTTTATCTGAATCTGAATTATTAAATAATAAACTACTTCATGCACCTATTGGTGCTTTACTAGCGCAATATGAATTAAAAATTGATGATAAAGATATAATAATGGCAATACGTTGGCATACCACTGGTAAAGCCGAGATGTCTATTTTAGAAAAAATAATATACCTAGCAGATATTTCTGAACCTGGAAGAAAACATCCGGAATTAATGCAAATACAAGAGCTAGCAAAACAAAACATAAACAAAGCAATGTTGCTAGCAGTAAAATTCTCTCTTAAAAAACTAATTGAATCTGAACGTTCTATCGACCCAAAATCCGTAGAATGTTATAACTATTTCACAAAAAACTAATTAATAACTACATGTCTCTTAATGATGAAGAGAAGGCCTGCATCGCTTCAGACAAAGTATCTCCAATCATCTTACCAACTGCAGTATAAGTTGCAATTCTATCTTTCATTGTCTGCAACTCCTGTTGTAATATAAAAAGTGATCCGGGATTAGTATATTGATCCAATTTGTTTGCATATCCTAACATACCAGTTGGTGGGTCATCAGACCCATACGTTGTATCTATTGCGCTGGAGATGGTACTTCTCACCCTTGAAACTGAAGATTCAGCTGTATACAAACTATCAACATTATTAGCATCTTCCATTACCCAACTATTGCCTACTGAACCATTACCACTAGAAACTCCTTGAGAATTAAACGCAAACGTAAAATCAGACAATGTTGAATTGGCCTCTTCACCATTTGTTGCGTCAAAAGTAGCAACATTCCCGTTTTCTCCGACTAATCCAACAACAACGTGACCCTGACTGTTTGCTCCTCCTCCTTGAACACAAACCTGAACACTAGATTCATCTACTCCACAAGCTATTGCTAAACTAGCTACCAATATTGCCATATCTTCACAGTCTCCTGAACCAGAAGCAATAGTATTTGCAGCTGTACTCCAACCTTCGCCGACAACATCAGCTTCGTATGAAAAATTTGCGTTAACGTAACTATTTATTGCAGATAATTTTTCTGAGTCTGACATTGATTCGGTAACAATTCCCTGAGATTGCAGTTGACTTACAAGTGTCATCACAGAAGAGTCTCGTGGTTGAATAAAGGAAGTAACATTTACATTTTCTTTACCATTAAATGCAGTAGCTACATTTGTATTCTCACTCTCACTAACTTGTGCTGAAAGATCCGTTAAGTATGACATTATCTTTAGTTGATCTTCAAGACTCATATCATCCGTTATGACAGAATCCGCTCTCAATGTATTAAAAAGCGCTTGAACAGCTGAATTCTGTGACTGAAATATGTCTGGAATACCAGTGTACTTCTGACCATTAATTTCTAATTTATAAAACTGAAAATCACTTTGACTAGACGAACTTAAATAAGTAGCGTCCATTTCGACTGACTGTTCAACTAGCCCATCCTTGTTTAAACCATCTTCTTGTAAAATTTTTCCATAACCACCTAAAGACTCAGCCCCTACATTATTTATAAAATCTACCATTCTTGATTCCCCCCCTCAGTTTTATATTTACTAATCTTGATCATAAGAAAATTCACCAATACCTTGACTTGCAGTTTTCTTTAACTGCTCTTCCAGTTCATCCAAAATCATGTCCTCAATTAACTGATTATAAACATCCTGCTGAGATAATCCTGCAGTTGTTGTTGTCGTAGCACCATATGATGACATCTCTGCAATATCAATATTTTCAGCATCTGCAACATCTCCATGATATACCTTAATATTAACTTTCCCAGAAGCTGACTCTAATAAACTAGCAACCGTTGTTTGACTGCCCTCATACATTAAGCTCATGGAAAGAATCTCATTTTCATCAATATTTCCATCAGCAATAATTGATGCCAAATTCTTTTGTTCTGACAGGTTTATAAAGGCATTCCCTGATGAATACATCGAACTCATGCTATTTTGATTATTTTGTATTTCACTCATTTCATGACCCCTTTATGTGATTACCTGCTCACCTACTAATATCGCCATGAATAACAAAATTAATGTATCGAAAATTATTAATGAATGAAAACTAGCAATTTGGGCGTATTAATATTAGGGGGAGATAAATGGATATAGGGAACATTCAGAATAATTTCAACATTTCTTATGATAAACCAGTTCAATCTGACAATGATTTCGCCAGCAAACTAAATTTACCTAGCCAGCCAAACAAAATTAAACCTGATAGCATCCAACAGCAATTAAAAGAAGTAAGCAAACAAGAAGAAGCACAGGAAACACAAGAAACCTTTAGTGAAATCAGTACAAAAACTGAAAATCAATCTCCACAAGCTAAAGGCACTCAAGCTGAAATGATGAAAAACCTTCAACAGCTTATCCAGAAACCTGAAAATCAAACAATAACAACTTCCAAAGCGAACATTGGAGAACTAATCCAGGACAATCAAATAAATAAACTCAAAGAGCAGAACAAAGACGCCAAAACTAACCTGCAAAATAAACTGCTTGGCGAAGGGAAAGAGTCCTCTTTGAGAACGCTAACTATTGCTTCAAATATTGCACTATTTAAAGGTTGGTTTAAAAAAGTTCAAAGCAAACCAGGTTCTACAGATGAGATTGAAGAAACTGAAGAAATTGAAGATTCTATTTTATCTGATAGCAACAACACTCAAGACAATAATCTTCAAAAGTCTAAGCAAATAAAAAATAGTTCCTTAGTGAAACAACAACAATTATTTAGCCTTAATATGCAAGCATCTCTGCGTTATTTGAGGAACTTAAAAACATTTAACCAGCGCTACTCCCCAGAAATGCTTATCTATGATGATGACACTGGATATGTTGATGCCAAGGAAACTCTAGAATGTCTGGGCTGGGATGATATTGAACAATTCCAAACAAAATTCAATAAAGAACTAAATCTTAAAACAATTAAGGAAATACATAATAATAATAAAATCCTTTCTGCTGCTGATAACTCAGGCATCAATGTATACAAAGCAACTCACCCGCTTCATAGCAATAAGATAGTAACTCTGGCCGTAGAATCTCTTACTGGAGAAATAATAATGATTGACCAACTTCAAGATTTAGAGAAATTAGAGCTACAAGGTAAAGTGTATAAA